>JBGTCJ010000303.1:0-8936 GCA_041748895.1 Pirellulaceae bacterium | reverse complement strand
CGCCGCGGTCTCTGGACTACTGCCCGCCCTTGTTCGTCGGTCGCGTAGTCGCGGTTAGCGTAATCATTTGCTCCCTGCAGTTCCCAAATGCTGACGTGAAGCTTTGCACCCGACAGCGGCTCTCCATCTTCAGAGAAAATGCGCACGACCATCGTCAATGCCTCCGAATCGTCTGCTGTCTCAATTCCTGCTCGCTCGGCTTTCTGCTGCGGGACATCGTCTGCCCAAGATGTCACGCGACAAGTTCCGAATATCGCCGCAAGCATAAATGCCACAGCGACGAAAACGCGAAACGACCGCTTGCCTAACATGGCGCGGCTGCGTGTGGGACTAAGGATCGCCGTGATGCGACCCTCCACAGCGCTCATCCTGGCCATGGCCACGCCATTCGGCATGGAAGGGCAACGATAACGTTTGGCCACGTCCAACAACGTCTGTGCGTAGGCGACTGGAGCGCTGGTGTGGGTAATTACCGCGTCGTCGCAGGCGATCTCGCGTAGTCGCTTCATTTGGTACGCTCCCCACCAGACGAGAGGATTGAACCAATAGACGGCGCAGGCCAGCGTTGCCATCAATTGCGTTAGCACATCGAACCGCTGGACGTGAGACAGCTCGTGAAGCAGCACCAGATTGCGCCGCTCGTGAGGCCACTCGGCGGCGTCGTCAGGCAATAGCAAAACAGGACGCAGTGCGCCGATAACCATCGGCGAGAGTGCTTCGCAGTGCAGCTTCAACGGCACGGCGGCCCGCAAACCTAAACGCTCCGCCGCGATGTCTCGCTGTCGGTACCATTGGTCATTGTCAAAGTCGCTTGCCTGATGGACCCTGCGCTGCAAGGCACACGCCTGATGCATGTGCCTCAAAAGGATTGCGATCAACCCCAGCATCCAAATGGAGAATGCCAGGTTTCCCAGTGATTGCCACTTGAAAGGTCCTGTGACCACAGCCGATGGCGAAGGTTGTCCCATTCGTGCTGTTTGCGGTACCAGAGTTGGGGTTAAGGTTTGCGGAGCGATTGTCGGTTGATGGTTCGCGACCGCGAGTTGAGTCTCGATGGGAGCCTGCACAGCGGAAGCCGAGCGTTCCTCCATATCAAGTCTTTGCACATCCGGTTTGCTCGCGACGGCAAGCTCCTGAGTCGGAAGCAAAGGTAATGACCAACCCGGCGACAGCAAGATCAAGATGGGAGTAGCCAGGCATGCGCCCAGACCCGCCGTCCAGATTGCGTGCAGCACGGCCGCTGAGCATCGCCGGAAAGCGAGCGTGATTCCGGCGGTCAGCAGCAACAGAAGGAATGATCGGACGGCAATGCTGACGAGTGAGGACGGATCGAGCATCGTGGCGGTCATCGTGTTAGTCTCCTGCACGGGCGCGGCGGATGGCATCTTCGAGTCGATCGATGTCTTCGTCGGAGAGCTTCTTGGCGGAGTTGTCGATCAGTGCCGCCAAGGCGTCGCCGGGCGAGTGCGGAAAAAAAGTATCGAGCAAACGGCGAAAAGCCGATAATCCGGCAGTTTCTCGCGACCTTACTGGCTCATAGGTGTGCGTCACCTGGCTGCGGTCACGACGCACGTGCCCCTTGCGTTCGAGTTGGCCGAGCAGTGCGCTGGCGTAGAGGCACGGTGCCGCTGCGTCACCACGACCAACGACCTGAATTCCCGTGGCGATCCGGGTTGTTTCAATTCTCGTTCGGAGCGGGTGGGAAGTGTTCCACGTGCTAACGACCCAGGCCGATTTCGGTCAGCGCTTCGACAATCTCGGGAAAGGTGAGTTTTGTGTCTGCTCGCAATTCGGCGAACGACTGGTTTGCCGTGACCGCAGTGCGCCACTCCACGCTAAACGCGTCGGGTCACCGGACGGTTCCTTCGGTTGGGGCCGACCAGCGGTTCCCCCAACCCAAGTGAAGGTCGTGCAGGAAAGCTCGCCACTGTTCGGCAGTCCTCGTGGGCGGATACGGCATGGGGGGCTCCGGTTTGGCGGCAGTCCACACGATCTCAAACTGGCCACTTGGCCGGATGCGGCCGATCCGCGGCGTCTTGAAGGTGTGTTGTGTCGACGCGTCAATGCGGACGTTGCCACTGGGAGAGGTCATTCGTTGGCCAAGCATCGCATGGCGGATCTGTCGCACATCGGTGGTGCCGGCTTCCGCAACGGCTTGTGCCCAGAGCTTGACGCCAAAGTACGCCGCTTCCATGGGGTCGGTCACGACGCGCTGCGGTCCGTACTTCTGGCGGAAGCTGGCGATGAATGCTGTGTTCTCCTCCGAAGCGACGCTCTGAAAATAATTCCATGCCGCGTAGTCGCCCGCGAAGTCCGATGCATCCAACTGCCTTAACTCTTCCTCTTCAAGACTAAAAGAGATGGTGGGCAGCTCCTCGGAAGTCACGCCTGCGGCACGAAGTTCACGAAAGAAAGCCAGGTTGGAATCGCCATTGATGGAATTTAAGATCACGTCCGGTTTAGCTGCAACAATTTGTTCCACGATCGGCCGAACGTTTGAGCTTCCCAGTGGCAAGAATGCCTCGCCGACGAGTTCCGCATTCAGTTCCTTCAGTTGGTCCTTGATGATCTCGTGTGCGACGCGTGGAAAGACGTAGTCGGACCCGACAAGGAAGAAACGACGCTTGTTCTCGAAGTCGTATGCCCACTGCACCGCCGGAATGATTTGCTGGTTGGGCGTCGCTCCGGTGTAAATCACATTGGGAGATTCTTCTATCCCTTCGTACTGCAGGGGATAGATCAGCAAGTGATCGAGTTCTTCGAGTACCGGGACGACGGTCTTACGACTGGCTGATGTCCCATAGCCAAAAATCGTACAGACCTTGTCTTCCTCGATCAGTCGCTTCGCTAAAGCGGGAAACTTGTTTGGATCGGAACGACCATCCACCACGATCGCCTCCACCGGCCTTCCCAACACGCCGCCACTTCGATTGAGTTCGTCGACGGCGAGCAGCGTTGCATCGGCGACTGATGATCCGCTGTGTCCCATGGTGCCCGTGAGCGAATGGAGGATGCCGATCCGAATCGGTTCGCCAGAGGGTGGGGTATTGGCTGCCGAATGGGAACTGGAAGTGCTTGAATCAATCGATCCGCTATCGCCTGAGAGGAAGTAATAGGCGGTACCACCACTAGCCAACACAAGTAGGCCCACACCTGCGACCAGTGCGCCCGTAAAGGTCCGTCGACTGCCCACGGATTGCGCCGAGGCGGGTCGCAGGAGCGTGTGGGAAGATTGGCTCGGAAGCTGGATGCCGGAGCCCGACAGAGCTCCCAGAACCGCGTCCAAGTCGACTCGCATCTCGTCCATTGACTGGTATCGCTCCTCCGGCTTCTTCGCCATCGCACGCTGGATGATGGCGGCGCACGCAGCGGGAACCGCAGCACGTACCTCTCGCGGGTCGGGAGGACCCGCGTTGCAGTGAGCAAACATCACCTGGACAACGCTACCGGTATCTTGGAATGGACACTGCCCCGTCAACAAGCTGTAGTACGTCGCCCCCAGTGAGTAGACATCGCTACGGGCATCCACTTGCAGTCCCTGGCATTGTTCGGGACTCATGTAGTAAGGAGTGCCGACAAGATGTCCCTCCTGGGTCATCGTCATCGACTGCTTTTCCGCACGCTTCGCCAAACCGAAGTCGGCGACCTTCGCCGTTCCGTCTCCCGTCAACAGCAGATTTGCCGGCTTGATGTCACGATGAACAAGGTTCTGTTGGTGGGCGGCGGCGAGCCCCTTGCAAGCTTCGATCGTCAGGCGGGTGGCTTCGCCTACCGCGTAGGGGCCGCTGCGTTCCAAGTGTTCTGCGGCGCTGCCGCCCGACACGACTTCCATGACAAGGTAGTGGACTTCCTCGTCATGAGCGATTTCATAGATCGTGACCGTGTTGGGATGGTTGAGCTTGCCCGCACTTTTGGCTTCAGCCAAAAATCGATGAAGCGTGGTTTCGTCAGTCGATAATGCTTTCGGAAGCACTTTGATCGCTACGTCACGTTCGATCGACGGGTCACGCGCCTTGAGCACCACGCCCATTCCGCCTACACCCAGCAGCGAGGTGATTTCATACTTGCCAAGGCGACGTCCGATCCATTGCTCAGGACGATCGCGTAGACCCATGGCGGGACTTGGATTCGTATCACCTCGAAGCAACAATGTCTCGTCCGGCGAAGGCGTTTCCTCGGCGCGGCAAGCATCGCTTCGAGTCTTTACGAATTCGTCTGGATCAGGCGGGCTCATGTCAGATTTATCGATACGCTTGAGGTTGATACGCTTGAGGTAAGGGTTGGCAGTGATAATCGATCTAGCCGCTGTCGACGCATGACGACAACTACGGTTCGAGTGCTTCAATGATGCCTACGTATAGGTTCCCGTCGGTGTGCCATCGATCGCCGCCGCCGTTTCGTCCCTCGATTTGCTTGTGGAAGCCAGGTACCACAAAACGCCGAGACAAAAAATCGGTTTTCTCAAGACAAGAAAACAAATAGTTACGCTCCGCGTCGACATCGGGCGCGGTGATGTGCGTGATCTGCCCAGTCGTGCGGCTCAGGCCGACCCCTCTATCGTAGACCGCCGAGCCGATCCACCGGGTTGGTCCATCGTGATTTGCTTCATTGATCTTCCAAAGCCGAACATGATGACGGTGTCGTGGACTGTCACCCACCGGTTGCTCAAACGCAAGATCCTCCTTGCGTCCGAACAAAAAGAGTTCGCTCACCGGTGCATCGTCGTCGGGGTGCGATAGCAGAGTGTCGGCGGCGATCTTCAAGTCGCTTTTGAGACCCAACCGAGCGGCCGGAAACCACTGGGCTGCCTTCATGATTTCCTGCAACCGAGACTCGCTACCGACCAATGCAACATTCAGCGGGTCGCCGGGATGATGGTAACCCGTTTGGGTGAGGCGTGGACTGTCGTCGAACGTCGGATCGCGCTTCGCAAATACTTTCCAGCCGATTGGCGCCACGACATACGCAATCACCAACCACACCAGCAGCAGTCCAGTGATCATTTTGAGACTCGCCATCCAATGACCACGTCTTTTCGGTGCCCCGTTCATCGATTCGTCGTCCATGTTGTATCCTGCTGCATCACGTTTGGGATCTTGGTTCAGGCGAACGTGCAAGCGCCGCTGCGTCGAATCGGAGACACAGGTCGCGGATTGACCGCGTGAAAGATCCACGTGAGTTCGTTGAACAGTGCCTGGGTGATCCCAGCATGCTGTTGACCGGACTGGCTGACGTGCGACCACTTCGCCCGCTTAAACTACCCCCGTCCCATTTTCGGGTAGCTGCCTTGGCGAACCCTTCAGTAGGTTTTCCTCGTCGTTTAACGGCTGGACTTGCCTCGCCTGCTCCTCGATGACGCCCGCCTCACTGGTTAAACCGCCTTCGGCTTGCGTGGATGTCGCATCCGACTCTTCGCGTGGCGACTTGGAAGGTAGCCGCTCGACCGGAGAAACGTTGTTCGTCTCCCCCAGTTTACCGTTCTCCATCCTGGCGGGGATGCCACGGGAAAAGACAATCTCTTGGGTCGCGTCAGGCATTGAAATGCCGTGGTTCTGGAAGGCACGCTTCACCTGCCGGATCACCGAGGAACGCACCTTCAACCAACTGTGTTCGCGGCCGTTGAGCCAAAAGTACACCCGCAGATTTACCGTCGCTGACCCCAATTCATCGGCGAGCACGGACGGCTCGGGATCGATCAGGACCGCCGGGTGATCCATCAACACTTTTCGGGCGATATCCTGGGCCTCGTTGATCGACTCGCGGTAGCCGATGCCCACGACAAAGTCCTCCCGCCGGTTGGCGTTGCTCGTGAAATTGCGGAGGTTGCTCTTGTAAACGGTGGCGTTGGGAATCTGGACAAGGTTGCCATCGAGAGTCATCAAGACCGTCGTACGGACGTTCAACTGTTGAACGTACCCCGTCACACCCGTAACTTCGACCAGGTCGCCCGTCTCGAAGGGCCGATGCATGCTGAGAAAGATGCTGGCCAGGAAGTTTTCGGTGATGTCGCGAAACGCGATGCCGACGGCCAGACCGACCAAGCCTGTCCCGCCAACCACCGTGAGGGCCAATTGGGTTAGGCCGGAGACACGCAAGACGATGTAGATGCCAACGAGGAAAACCAGCGCGCCCATTCCACGAGCCATCACACTTCGAAGCAGATTCGCTCGCACCCTCCGGCGAAGAAAAATCCGCGTCAGTCGTGTGGCCATCACGCCGGCTACGGCCGAAAGAGCCAAGATGAGCATCCCGAAAAGAATAAAAGGGAGCGAGCGAATGAAGTCGCGCCAGAGAACGAGCACCCCGCTCCAGGCAGGACTAAAGTCCCAAACCGATGGTTCGACTACCTCCATTCGGTTGGCCACCGCGACCACGTCTTGGGTGTTCCGCGCTAGATCTCCTGCCCATCGCTTAAGTTCATCCGTTTCCGACCGGCCATTGAGGAACACCACGCCTTCTCGAACCTCGACTTCTGGGTCGAAGAACCAACCGGTCGCGTCGAACACACTCTGAAGCCGCTTGCGGATCTCTTCATCGCGTGCGATCGGGTTGACGCCCACTATCGCGGCCGCCGGGGCGAGATTTTCTCTTTCAGACGCCGAGACTTTTTGAGGACTGTCGACCGCACCAACTGCCGACTGCGCCATCAAAGACGATGTCGATGCACCGCTGAGGCAACCGATCATCGCCACCATAACCAGCAAGAGATAGCGGCGACTGGCCACTGAAAGAACTCTTGTTGGACGACAAGAAAGATACCAGACGCTTTTCCGAATGCAGCCATGCTTGGCGGGATGGGCCATGGCCCCCTTGAACGCTTCTAACATATGCCGGGCAAGGTTTGTCATGCATCCAACCTACCACAGTTGGAAATAAATCGCATGATTCGAAAGTGAATCGCATGATCGCGGGACCAAATGAAGCTCGGCATTCCACTTCAACGATGCCGAAGAGCGTAGTGATGCAATTTGCCAGCATGAAAATTGGACCTCAGCCTGAACACCACGCACGCGGTCCTCAGAGATAGAGTTCTCGCGGATCGCTTTGCCTCCCCTCGTCGCCTCCAAAGCTAATTTGATCTGGAACGACTGAAAAAGTGCAATGCGGTTGCCACGACTTCGGCACCGGAAACCAGAATCCGATCTGGGATCCTGCAACACTGCCTACGAGTTCGCCATTGGCACCCGCGCGGTTCGCAAATCGTTGCAACGCTTTTGGCGACGAAATTGGAAACACCGCGACCGATGATCCTCGGAGGGCCAGTTGTACATCGGGCGATGGCAGAGCGGCCCGAAGCTATGGCTCAGTTGTCGGTCTCGCGGAAGTACTTGTCGCGGAAACGAACAGCAACGCAACGAATTGGGGCTGCAACCCGACCACTTCGCCCGCTTAAACTACCCCCGTCCCGAATGGCACTTAATCGGCGGTAAAGTTTTGGTGTGGAAGGGGTTAGTCGCGGTTGACAGCAAGGGGCTTCACTTGCCATGAGGTTGGATATCTTAACCGCCAAACTCACGATGCAAGGAAGCCCCTCGTGTATCAACTCGCTCTTACTTCATTTCGCCGACGTCTCGAAATCGCTCGGCAGTCGAACGACCTTTACTTCGCTTCGCTGCTGGACCGTCAGACTATTCGATCCGCTTTTGGTGAAGCAAGCGGCATTCTCGATTCAGCAAGGATTTATACCACCGCTGTGACGCTTTGGGTCTTCCTCTCCCAAGTGCTTTCGATCGATCACGGTTGCGTTTCAGCTGTCGCAAGGCTCATTCACTTTCGCTGTGCTCGAGACCTGCGTGCCTGTAGCAGCGAGACCGGAGCGTACTGTATCGCTCGCGATCAGCTTGACGAATCGGCGATGCATCGTCTGGTTACCAAGACCGGCCAAGACATCGAAGAAGCTGCACCGGACCAATGGCTTTGGCTTGGACATCGTGTCGTGACCGCTGACGGCACCACGATCACCATGGCCGATACATCGGCGAACCAAATCGAGTACCCCCAGCAGCGTGGCCAAGCGGTCGGTTGTGGCTTTCCGATCATGCGTGTCGTCGTCCTGTTCGCGCTTTCGACTGGAACAGTCCTGGAGGCCGCGATGGGAAAGTACCGCGGCAAGCTGACAGCCGAGGTGAGCTTGTTTCGTGAGGTGGATCAAATCATCGTCAAAGACGATGTATTTCTTGCCGACCGAGCGTATGCGAGCTGGTTCGATATGGCGCGGCTGATGGCTCGTGGGAGCCATGTGGTGGTTCGCAAGCATCAACTACGCAAAAGTGATTTCCGCACCGGCATTCGTTACGGCAAAGACGATCACTCGATTCAAATCAAAAAGCCGGTGCGCCCGGACTGGATGAATCAAGAAGAGTACGACTGCTATCCCGATTTCATCGTGGTACGAGAGCTCAAGATTCGAATCGAGACCAAGGGGTTTCGGACGCAAGAGATCGTAGTTCACACTTCGCTTTGGGACGACATCGACTATAGCAAAGCCAACATCGCGGCCCTTTTTCGCAGACGCTGGCAAGCGGAACTGAATCTGCGAAGTTTGAAGTCGATGATGCAAATGGACCATCTGCGTTGCAAGGAACCCCACCGAGTCCGCAATGAACTCCGCGCGCATCTTTTGGCATACAACCTGATCCGCCAAGTGATGTGTGATGCTGCGACCGATGGCAAACTTGAGCCTTGGCAAATCAGTTTTAAAAGCACATTGTCGACTGTCGTCGAATTGCTGCCGACGCTGAATGGGACCTCCAACATGGATATGCTGTACGAAGTGCTGCTACAGAGCTGTCAGAGGCACATCGTCGGCAACCGACCTGATCGCTATGAACCACGCGTGTTGAAACGACGAGCCAAAGGCTATAAGCTGATGCAGAAGCCAAGACTCGAATACAAACCCTGTGAGGCATGAGAGTTACACCGATTAAGTGCCATTC
>JBGTCJ010000302.1:0-3819 GCA_041748895.1 Pirellulaceae bacterium | reverse complement strand
AAGGTGCATTGACAACTTTCCGTTCAGCCCGTGGTCATCGGGCTGGTCGCGGTCGGCGAGAATCGGCGCCGCGGATTCTTGTTTCGCCCAGCCCAAAACACATAAAAACCGACCGCAAGGATGAGGGCGACGTTGATGAGCCTCCACTGCGAACGGAACCATGAGTGCAGGGAGACAGGCCAGCTGATGAACAGGAGCAGCAGAACCGTGCATTCAAACCAAGTGGGTGTATCTTTCGAAAACCGCTCGATGAACGCGAACAAGGCGCCGAGAAGTCCGTAAAAGATCGGCGTCCACCAATAGAAGGTCGAATAGATATCGCCCAGCGCCGGCGTCGTGATTCCGACCTTTCCGGTTGATCCGAAATGCGCCGTCAAATCAACACCCCGCTTGGCCAACGGCAGAACGCTATTGGGCAAGGGGTGGAGGTTGAAAACGAATTGGTCTAGGTCGTGGAATGGCGATTTGCTTTTGCCCTCCAGAACGCTGACTACCGTGGTGAAGGGCTCGATCGCACTTAAAAAGTTCTGCGAGGGCTTCAGCGAAGAAGTCCCTCCCAGACGGTTGAACGCTCGGGTGTTGCTCGGCGGCGTTGTAACCGAGGCAACCGCCCCGCGAAGCCATGTGCCAAGGCCCGGCTTGCCGATACCGCGAAAGTTAATGCCTACGTAGCAAATCCAGAATCCGAAAAGAAACAACAGCGCGCTCGACCTCAACGAAGATTTGCCGAGCGTCGCCAGCCGGATCGCACCGCACAAAATAAATGGAAACCCCGCCCCCCGACTCATCGAATGCAGTCCCGTCAAACTTGCCGCGACCAGGACAAACGACACGGTCAGAAGTTTCGTTTGCGATTTTGAGCGAAGGCAACTGTGCAGGCTCGCAAATACGACGATGCCCAGTACGACGATCGGTTGTATCACATTCACAAACCGCTCGATTCGCACCTTCAATGTTGCCGCCTGCCAGCTTCGGCTGCCGCGGCCATAAGAGGCCTCCCAAACCTCACTCCATCCGCCGATCTGATAAACAAAAACGCCAATCAAAAAGATCGCCGCCAACCACAGGTGGCGTTCTCGCACCCATCCCGACGCCGAAATGGTGCGTGCGGCCCTCGCAGCACGCGAATTACCCTCGGAAGATCCTGCGTTGGCGATCGTAAATCCAACCACAAAAGCGACCATGCTCGCGAGTGAAAGCCAAAGCCCGCGTTCGACATGCTCCACCTGCAGTATCGGCCCACTCCATTGCCCGTCGCTCATGATGGCCAGCCAAGGTGACAGGTGGTACCCCGTCCACATGAAGATCACACATCCGGCGTCTGAACGGAGAAAGCCTCGCCGAGCGTAAAAGTAGGCATTCGCCAAGACGAATGCGAGCACGATCACGCCTAGGCTCAAAGCGAGCCACGCCGATTGGGTTAGCCAGGAAGCGTAATTCATACCTGTTTCGAAGCGAACGGGTGAGCAAGCGAACTCGGAAGGCAACTGCCGACCGACGCCATCTCTCGCAATCCCGTGAGAAGCGATTCGCCGTAGGCCGTCCACGTATGGCGCCGCGCCGTCGAAAGTGCCTCGGCACCCATGGCCAACCGGAGGTCATCCTCGAGCAGCAATGTGAGGCGATCGGCGATCGCGGCAGGATCGCGAATCGCCACGATAAATCCATCGACCCCATCGGTAACAACCGAACCGGTGTTGGGGGTGAAGATCCCCGGCAACATGAGCGACATCGTTTCGAGCGTCGCATAAGCCGATCCTTCCCAAATGCTCGGCAAGACCGCAACGTGACATTTCTCCAGCCTCTCGATCAAACTGGCGCGAGGCAGCGAACCGTGAAAACGAACCGATTGATGCTGCGTGTTGAACAGACTGCCATGCCGGTCTCCATTGCCGAACACGTTGAGGTTCATGGTTCCCGGCGGCATTCGTTCAATCGCTGCCACCAAATAGCGAAGCCCTTTGCGAACAAAGTCATTGCCCACGAACGCAATCTCCAAAGGTTCATGCGGTTTTCGCCGCAGTGGCGGAGTGCGACGGGAGAACAACGAAGTATCGGCACCATACTGAGCGAGGATGATCTTATCAGGAGCAATTCCCATATCGATCAATGTGCCGCGGACAAATGACGACCCGGCAACCACCACGTCGGCTAGCGCCAATTCCGCATCGTTCCGCGCGACGATCGCTTCGGAGAATCCGCTATGCGTGAGAACCTCGCGACCAAAGAGAGAATACTCTTCGGACAACAATTCCGTCCCCAGTCGCCGGTGGCCGGTGATCTGCTCCAGAATCAAAAGCTTTCCCGAACCCTGAAGGCGTTCGAATGTCGAGATCGCCTGTCCGCAGCACATGTGACAAGCGTCCGCCTGCTCACATTCATTTGCCACAGCTTCGAGCCAAGGGATGGCCGAGAAGCGTGGCCGGCTGCCTAAAAGCTTGAATGCCACGGACTGAAGGGAACCGCTCGGATACAACTTCACGTACGAATTCAATTCCGGCGAGGAGTACCCACGAAGCCGCATCGCCGCTGGTGAAAGCCAAGGCACGCCAAGCGATTCAATGAATCTCAAGGGACGCGTGTTGCCGACGAAAACCTCCGTGACAAAACCACCGAGCCATCCTTCACGAGCGTAGGCCGCGGCGGTGTGATAAAGATGATGACGCCTCGCGTGAGCGACAATGATTTTCGTGTTTTCCCGAGCCATGCGAATCGAGGTGGGCGTCATTTAGCGGAAAACGAGCGGCGCCCTGGCGACGTAGGGAAGGAAACTCGACAACCGATCGGAGGTAAGTGACATCGACTTCCGCAGCACCAAGTAAATCATGGCGACTTCGGTGAGCAACAGCGACGCCGCGACGCCATGCATCCCTCGATACCGCGCCGCCACGATCGCCACCACGAACGATAGGCTGACCAAGAGCAGATAGCAGATGGCGATCCTCGCGTGCAAGTTGCACGCGTAGGGGACCACCGAACTGGTCATCCAAAAGGATCGAGCGACAACGTAAAGCAAAAAAATCGAGGAGAGGTAGAGGTCGGCCGTCACCTTGCCCACGGTCCACCAGGGGATCAGCAGGGGGCTGATCGAGAAAGCCAACAGACCGCCGATGGCGCAAAGCCAGATCGCATACCGGCAGGATTCTCTGTGGAGCCGCCTTTGAAGGGGAAGGTCATTTTGCCCATATGCACGGGCGTACTCCGGCACCACCGATTGGCTGATCAGGTTGAGAATTTGGATGCCCAAATTTGCTAAGGTACGATGGACCGAAAAGGCGACCGCCGCAACAGGACCGAGTGCCATACCCACAATTTGAAGAACGCCCTGGTTACTGAGAGCCGACCCGATCGGAAATGCCATATGAGCTAGCGCAGGAAGTGTCAGCCGGCGAACGATTCCGAGACGGGCTTGACTCAATCCCAGCTTTAACCAGGGATTGTAATACCGTGCCGCGAACACAAACGGTAGGAGACCCAATACCGGGAAGACAAAGCCGGTCAATGCGACCCGCAGCGGAGACGCGGTGTACCACAGGACGCCCATTTGGATCAGCCAGCCCACCGCCCGCAGCACCGTCCAAATCGCAACACCCTCGGCAAAATGCCCATCGCATCGGTAGGCGGCCATCGCCAAACTGTAGAAGAGATTGACGAGCGTCGTAGCCGCCAGCAGGGCAATCACCATCCGCGCATCAGTCGGACTGATTCGTGTGACCGGGAGGATTGAATCGATCGGCAGCACCCAGATCGCGGCGAGCACCAATGAGCAACTGATTAACGATAAGCTACTCAATAACGCAAACATGCTCTGATAGACAC
>JBGTCJ010000301.1:0-2660 GCA_041748895.1 Pirellulaceae bacterium | reverse complement strand
TTGGCTGGTGCCTTCTTGGTAGCCTTCTTTGCTGGGGCTGCCTTCTTGACCACTTTCTTAGCTGCTTTCTTGGCCACGTTTTTCCTCCGCGAAAAGGAAGTCGTTGGCGGATTCAAGTGACTCGCGATCAATCGAATCGAGAGTCACCGGCCACGAACCGCCAAACGAATGGTGGATCGAAACACTTCGCTGATCACATCCGCGTGAACAGAACACGAAGTCATCGACCCGTAACTGCGCGTAACTGTACGCGATAGCAATAATTTCGCAACATCTTTTCCACAAAAAAGTGATTGCGTTGACGCAGTTTTTTGCTAACGCGATCGATGCAACTTCGCCATCGATTCGGCGCGCATGAAGCTCAACGTTCATTCCCTACCCGCCGTAAGCGCAAGCGACCGGAACTCAACGTTCATTCCCTACCAGCCGTAAGCGCAAGCGACCGGAACTCAGCGCTGATCGCACGTGAAGCTCAGCGCCAACCGCTCGACTGAATCGATTGATAGTTGTCGATCGCCATCCACGCGAAGAAGATTCCGATGAACATCTGCCCCGATGTGAAGCCGACGTATGCCATCAGCGCGGCGACGATCACGCTCATCCAAAGCGCTTGCGATAGATCACCACCGAACATCGCGATCAGCGCCTTGGCGATCCTTCCGCCGTCCAGTGGCAACACGGGAATCAGGTTGAGTAGTCCCCACATCACGCTCGGCCAGACGTAGAAGTTAACGGCAGCGAACGTCACCGCGCTCTCGATCGGTTGACCTTGATAAGGATCGACCCATCGTGAGAAGTCTCCGGGCATCATGTCGAACGCGGCGACGCGCAAACCTGCCCACCACACGCCGAGGGTCAGCAACAACGCCGATCCGATCTGCAGCGCCGGTCCCGCCGCCGCGATCACCAACTCCTCACGATGATCCAACCTACCGATCGATCGGCCGACTCGTGATGATCCGATCGGGATCGCCAGTCCGCCAAAGTGATAGAGGACGATCGTTGACGCGATCCCGCATCGCCCGAACGCGACGGCGTGTCCCAATTCGTGAACCACGATCGATACCACCAGGCATCCGGCCCAAATCAACAGAAGTGGGAGCACGCCGGGGCTGGCCGCCCCGAATCGCATGTCAATGCCTTGGGCCAGGTGGTACCCGAGTACGATCGTCATCAACCAAAAGGTCCAGGAGATCCGAATCGGAAAACCGAGGATCGAGAACTGCAGATCGTAGGGCGAATGGTCGGGTTCTCGAAGCATCATCGGTGGTTGGCCCTGGGTCCAGATTGTGCGGTGGCGGATCCGCGGTTCCGCGAGTGGATTGTAGCGATTGCCGCCTCGGGGCCCATTGGCGAGACCGTTGGTGGGGAATCGAATCCAGCCCTCGCATTCGCCTCGTAGGCCCGCTTATTTCCGATCCCAGGTGCTCTACAATCGACAAACTCGCCGTGTTCCGACTAAGTTATTTGGCCGGGGATGGCGGCCCCTGAGATTCCAGAATGTTCCTGATTTAGGCAACCGCGAGAGCGAACCAGTGACCGCCATCAATGATTCCATTTCCTTCGACCAGTACCAGACCGATGGCTTTTTCGACGAGTTGGTCGACGCCGATGGTCAACCACGGCCCGATGCTGGGCCGTTGGTCGAGGTCATCAATCAACTCCCCGATGGCGACCTGATCCGCCGCCAGGCCGCGATCGAAAGGTCGCTGCACCGGATGGGCATCACCTTCACGGTCTACGGTGACGCCAGCGGCACCGAGAAGATCATGCCGTTCGACATCGTGCCGCGAATCATCGGCGCGATGTTGTGGCGACACATCGAGGCCGGACTGAAGCAGCGGATCACCGCGCTGAACCTTTTTCTCGACGACATCTACAATGATCAAGCGATCCTTGGCGATGAGGTCGTTCCGAGGCACTTGATCGAGGACGCCGCGACCTATCTCGAGCCGTGCATTGGGCTCAAGCCTCCGCGCGGCGTTTGGTGCCACATCACGGGTACCGACCTGATTCGCGATGCCGATGGCGCGGTGTTCGTGCTCGAAGACAACCTCCGCTGTCCTTCGGGTGTCTCCTACGTGTTGCAGAACCGCGCCGTGATGAAGCGCAACTTCCCGCAGATCTTTGCCTCTTCCCAAGTGCGACCGATTAACGACTATCCCGCGAGGCTCTACCAGATGCTTCGTTGGCTCGCACCAGACGAGATCGAGAGTCCGACCGTCGTGGTGTTGACCCCCGGGATGTACAACTCGGCCTACTACGAGCACTCTTTCCTAGCGCATCAGATGGGCGTCGAGTTGGTTGAGGGACGCGATCTGATGGTAGACGACGGGTTCGTCTACATGCGCACGACCGAGGGTCCCCAGCGAGTCGACGTGATCTATCGAAGGGTTGACGATACATTCCTCGACCCCAAGGTTTTCCGTGAAGATTCGGCACTGGGTGTCGCGGGCCTGATGGATGTTTACCGACGCGGCCATGTCGCACTGGCCAACGCGCCCGGTACCGGCGTGGCCGACGACAAGGTCGTCTACGCGTATGTCCCCGACATGATCCGGTACTATCTCAACGAGGAACCGATCCTACCCAATGTCCCGACATACATTTGCCAACGCGACGACGACCGCGCCTACGTGCTCGAGCATCTCGACGAATTG
>JBGTCJ010000300.1:0-11739 GCA_041748895.1 Pirellulaceae bacterium | reverse complement strand
GAAGGGGGACTGCCGGAGATTGCGCCTGGATTTGGCGGACGGTGAACGCATCCGGGTCGCCTCGCTCGCCGGATGAATCCCGAAGCTCCCACAGTTGGGCGTTGACGAGCTCTGCAGAGCCGCCGGTCGGAACGCCAACTGCGAGCAATCCCGCCACTACGGCGCGCCGCCACAGGCCAGAAGAACGCCGATTTTTTGGGAGCCGCATCATCGCCATCCTTGCCAATGTCCACCCGAGTGCATCCTCATGCTCATCGGAACGAACGCTACTTTCCGTATAACCGGATCTTGCTGGGCGGCACAGACTTCCCAGTCGCCGTAGCTATCCAAGTGGCTCGCCAGCGAAGAACGCGGGTGATTGGCAGGGCGAAAAGCCAGCTTCACCTCGACGTCGACGAGCCGGGCGGAAGCGCGGTGCTGACACGCACACACGCACATCGACGCCGTCAATCGTCTTCCATTTCACCGCGAAGTTGGTCGCGATCGTATTCGATCAGGGCTTCCGTAACCGGCGTCATATGGCCGGCGATGATTTGGTCGAGCTTGTAAAGGGTCAGATTGATGCGGTGGTCGGTGAGACGATTCTGCGGAAAATTGTAGGTCCGGATGCGTTGGCTGCGATCGCCCGAGCCGATCAAGCCCTGCCGCGTTTCGGCCCGTTTGGCCGCTTCTTCCTCTCGTTTCTTCTCGTAGATTCGTGTCTTCAGTACTCGCAGCGCCTTCGCCAAATTTTTGTGCTGGCTTTTTTCGTCCTGGCACTGAACGACGATTCCTGTTTCATGGTGGGTCAGACGGATCGCGGACTCGGTCTTGTTCACGTGTTGACCGCCCGGACCGGAAGCGCAGAACTTATCGATCCGATAGTCATCGGATTTGAGATTGACCTCGACGTCCTCCGGTTCTGGCAAGACAGCGACCGTGGCGGCTGACGTGTGAATACGTCCCTGCGTCTCGGTTTCGGGAACTCGTTGGACCCGGTGTCCACCGCTTTCGTACTGCAAATCGCGGTAGACGCCCTCTCCCTCAAACGTGAGGATCACCTCCTTGAAGCCGCCCATTTCGGTTGGGCTAAGGTCCATAATCTCCGTTCTCCAACCCTTTAAGTCGGCGTAGCGGCGATACATTTCGTAGAGGTCACGGGCGAACAAGGCCGCCTCGTCACCACCGGTACCCGCGCGGATTTCCATGATGCATCGGGTACGATGGCTGTCTTCGCCCCCAACGGTCATCGACAGCAGTTCATCCCAAATCGATTCGCGTTTGCGTCGCAGATCGGCCATTTCGGCTTCTGCCATCTGGCGTTCGTCAGAATCGTTGGCGGCAGTTGCCATTTCCTGACAGCCGCGGATTTCCTCACTCCATTTTTTGAAGTCGCGGTACTTGTTGGCCAACTTGGCAAGCCCGCCATGCTCGCGCGCCGTGGTCCCCATCCTCGCTCCATCAGCCAGCACGGCGGGGTCCGACAGTTCGTATTCGAGCTGTTCAAACCGAGCGAGTTTCTCTTCGAGAATTTTCCGAATCGAATCGCTCATGAAAGCCTAGCCGAGCATGCTGCCGAATGATCTCGACAGAGCAGAAAGGGGGGCCGGTCGGTCGAAGGGAACGCTGCAAGGCGTCGACCACTTCTCGCCGGATTGACGCACGCCCAAGAACGGTGTCTTGCCCAAAGCTACCGCTTGACGGCCTTCTTTTTGGTCGGCTTGCTCTGCAGGCTGGCGTAGGTACCGGCCGCAAATTTCTTCTGAAACTTATCGATCCGTCCCGCCGTGTCGACGAACTTCAACTTGCCGGTGTAGAACGGATGGCATTCGCTACAAATGTCGACCTTCAACTCAGGCCGAATGCTGCGCGTTTGGAAAGTCGCGCCGCAACCGCAGGAAACGGTTGTGGTCTGGTACTTAGGGTGAATGCCGTCTTTCATTTCAATCACGGTCGGTCATGGGGGATCAAGGCTGGCCTTGTACAGCCTCTGGGGGCGTAGTTTACGCACGAGGTGCCAACCAATTCAAGCCGGTAAACTCGCTCAATCGCCGAAAACGGGGTCCGCGATAGCACAGCCCACCGGACAAACGGTCTGCCGCGGTGTCGCCAGCGGCCGAAGCTCGGCACCGTTTAGGGAGTGATCGTTCGACGCCTCCCGCGTGGCGGGATGATATCCGTCGCCAATCCCAAGACCCCGAACATGCGGATCACGTAGTAGTTCGGGTCGAACTCCCACCAGCGGTGCTGGACCGATGCGCTGGCGGGGTCGGCATGATGGTTGTTGTGCCAACCTTCCCCACCGGTCAGCAGTGAGACGAACCAGTTGTTTCGGCTGTCATCATGCGTGTCGTGGTTCTGGTAGCCGAAAAGATGCGACAGTGAATTGACGCTCCAAGTGATGTGCCACACCCAAACCGTCCTGGCGACAATGCCCCAGATGATGATGCTCGCCGTGACCCGCAGCGCCTCGGGACCCCATCCGTAAACACCCACGGCAATGAGGGCGGTGATCGATGTCAGGAAAACCGCGTGCACGAGAAAGAAAACGCCTGCCGGACTGGGTAACTTCTCGATCCAACGGTAGTAAGGGTCTGCGAGAATGTCGCGGGCGTACTTTTCGAACAGCGAAAAGGTCTGCAAGCGACTGCGGCTCTCATGCACCAACCAATTGACGTGAGCCCAAAAAAAACTGACCCGCGGCGTGTGGGGGTCGTGAGGTTCGTCGCTGTGACAGTGATGCCGACGATGCCAGGCAACCCACTGTGCCGGCGTCTCCTGGGCGGTACACATCGCAAGCGTCACCAACAACCGTTCGAACCATTTGGGGCACCTGAAACTCTTGTGCGCTAGCAGCCGGTGGTAGCCGATCGGGATGGCTAGTTGTCCGAATACGATCACCCCGATGATGAACGCAGCCAAGCCGACCCAGGTGAAAAAGTAGGGAACCAGGACCAACGCAGCGACGCAATGCAATCCGACAAAAAAGACAACGTAGTCCCAGCGGATCGAGCGATCATGCGACGCCGACGTGCGGGAACGCGCCACATCACCAGTGCCGCTGTCGCCCCTGACGACCGCTGCCGAAGGGACGTCATTCGTACTCATTGCTTGCCTCTCGCTCGAGTATGCAAACTCCACTCCGGGCAAGGCTGGGGATCGCGGCCAAACTCCGCCATCCGGCTCGTCCATCCACCGCCTCGCAGCCAACGTTAGACCTGTCGAGCGGCGATGTGGATATCCCAAAACGCAGAAAAAGGTGAGAAACGCTACGCTACCCCGCCGCACCTTAGCACCAACCGACAAGCTCGACTCAGACGACTCGACCGCGTCGCGATGATCGATTGCGCTTGTGACCAGCCCGGCGAGCGTGACCAGGCCGTCAATCACGAGCTCACTTCAAACTGCGGATAAAGTCACTCGGTTTCTTTCCGAAGGCCTTTTGTACGCGTTCAATCGATCGCTGACGTAGCGACTCGCGTTGCTCCTCCATCGCCGCGAGAACCTCGCGGACCGCATCTTCATCGCTTCCGGCCCAAACTTCAACCGCGATGCGGTCGACTAGTTCGTCAATGTCGTGCATTTCTCCGAGCTTGCGGCCCAAGCGATCGAAATCTCGCGTCCGGCGTGCGATCGGGCCCTTTTCGCCAACGACCGGCAATACAAGGCTCAAGTATTTGGTCCACTTTCGCAGCGCATGCCAAGGCTCGGCATCCTTTGTGTCGACCGCTTTCTCAGCGAGCCGGCGGCCACGTCGATACAACCGGGAGATACCTTCGAAAATCGCCTCGCGACCCGCATGGTGGTCCTCAAGCTCTGACCAGCGGCGATGATCGTCAAGGAACCGCCCGCGCAGGCTTGCGGGTCGCGGCACATGGTCACCAACCGGTGAGCCGTAATCGCCGATCCGCCGCGAAACCATCGCGTATGCCGCCTCGGACTCCTCGCCGGTCGATCGTTTGGCGAAACGATGAATCGTCTTCACCATGACCTCTTGATCGCGAGCGCTGCTCATCATACGGGCCGTGTCGCGAAGGTTGGCATTGGCCTTCTTCACGCGATCCTTGCCGGCGTGAGGCTTAACCAACTGCCACAGCGCGCGAAGCTTTTTCGTCGCGACGCGAAGCTTGTGAATGCTTGACTCGCCCAGGGCGTGGTCATCGGCAAGGAGCTGCTTGACGTCTCGATGCACATCGGACGCGTGACGTAGTGCCGTGGAAAAGCGAGTTTTGGGCATCCGCGAATTGTAATGGCTCAGCGTCCCCCGCAAACGTCCATTGGTTCTCAGCGGTCGGGCCATGGGGTACCGTGTTGGGCAAAGTTCACCCGCAGGCTGCCTGTATCGCCGCCGTTATTTCTATTCGTCTCGGGATTCGTTCATGCTGACTCTTGAAAAGTACTCATTCGGCGTGGGTGATCGTTTCGGCCATCAGGCCAAATCTCAACTTCGAGCCTTCGAGCAATTGGCCGCGGACGGTGCAGAGGTCGTTCCCGTTTGGAACAAATCCAACCGCGAGCACACCTTCATCGGGTCTCATCCTCAAAGTGTTTACGACGCGGCGAAGTCCGCCGTCGACCAAATGGGTTGGACGCGAGCTTGGTACGTCGATGCCGACCACATCCAAACGGCGACCGTTGCCCCATTTTTGGGTTGTTCCAACTTTTTCACAATCGACGTGGCGGGAGCGATCGGCAAACCGGCCTCGCACGCAGACGTTAATGCCTTTGTCGATCGTCATGGCGAATTGATCGGGTCGGTCACCATTCCTGGCGTCGCGACCGAGCTGCGGATTTCGCGAGAGGATGTCCTTCGCACCGCCAATCAGTACTTGTTAGCGGTTCAAGAAGCTGCAGCCACCTATCGTTTCATCACCGAGCAGAAGGGACTTGGGACTTTCATTCCCGAGGTTTCGATGGATGAAACCGATGCGCCACAAACGCCCCCCGAATTGCTGATCATCCTCGCAGCCTTTGCCGACGAGCAATTGCCGTTGCAGACGATCGCACCGAAATTCACCGGCAGGTTCAACAAGGGGGTCGATTACGTCGGCGATCTGGAGCAGTTTCGGCGTGAGTTCAATGACGATCTTGCTGTGATCGCCCATGCCATCGATCGCTACGGCCTGCCGTCCAACCTCAAACTGAGCGTTCACAGCGGCAGCGACAAATTTAGCCTGTACCCGATCATTCGCGACGCGCTGCGGCGGACCGGAGCGGGCGTGCACCTCAAGACCGCCGGTACCACTTGGTTAGAGGAAATGATCGGCCTGGCCGAAGCCGGTGGTGATGGGCTGGCGCTCGCCAAGGAGATTTACGCCTATTCGCTCGAGCACCTCGATGAACTTTGTGCCCCCTACGCGAGCGTGATCGACATTGACCCGAGTCGGTTGCCCTCGGTCGAGACCGTCCAGCGGTGGACGGGTGGTGAATTCGCCAGCGTGATCCGCCACATTCCCTCCGAAACACGGTTCAACCTGCACGTCCGTCAATTGTTGCACGTCTCGTTTAAGGTCGCCGCGAAAGCCGGCCAGCGCTACACGGACTTGCTCAAAGCCAACGAATCGATTGTCGCCGAGCAGGTATCCAGGAACCTTTACGAGCGGCACCTCAAGCCACTCTTTGGATAGCGCTCGTGCCGGCCGACGCGTCGGCGCGAAGTCCGCGGGCCTGCGGGTGGGGCCATCGTCAAAGCCGATTCGTCGGCATACATTTTCCGCGACTGTTCACCGGCTTTCTCGCTTGGGGCTCGAACGCACGCCATGACGCTCTGGCAAATTGATATTTATCCCGCTGACGGATTTCTTGACCGCGAGGCGATCCGGACGACCGAGGAGATCGGTGAACTGGGCTTCGGTAGTGACGTCACGGTCGCTTTTGCCCGTGGATACCTCGTGCAAGGTGATCTCAATCAGCAATCTGCCAATGCGTTGGCCAGTGCGCTGCTGGGCGACGGCATCACCGAACGAACCGTGGTCGCCATGGTCGGCCAGGATGAACTTGCCAAGCCGCCCGGTTTCTCCGCACTCCCGGCACATTCGACACTCGTTCACGTGCTGCCCAAACCGGGTGTGATGGATCCGGTCGCCCAGAGCGCGGCGGACGCGGCAAACGATTCGGGTTGGAGCGTGGATGCGATTCGGACACTGAGGAAGTACTGGCTGCCCGAACTGCCTGCCGATCGATTGCAGGAAATCTGTCGCCGGGCGCTATCGAACGATTCGATCGAGCAGGTTGTGGTGGGGCCCTTGCGAATCGACGAGCTCGGCGTCGGTCGTCCATACACGTTTTCGTTGGTGACGATTCCGATTCGTGACCTCGACGACGATGGGCTTATGGACCTCTCGCGGCAAGGCCAGCTGTACCTAACGCTGGTCGAAATGCAAACGATTCGCGACCGATTCCGAGACCTCGCCCGCGATCCCACCGATATCGAACTGGAAACGATCGCGCAAACTTGGTCCGAACACTGCAGCCACAAGACGCTCGCCGGACGAATTCATTACCGCGGTCCAGGCGACGACGGCACACCGCTGGCCGACGAACGGCAGTACCGCAACCTATTGAAGGAAACGATTTTTGCCGCGACGCAGTCGATTCGGCAGACTGCTGGGAATGACGACCGATGCGTGAGTGTCTTCAAGGACAACGCTGGGGTCGTCAAGTTCGACGATGCCTACCACGCGTGCTTCAAGGTCGAAACACACAATCACCCCTCGGCGCTGGAGCCCTACGGTGGGGCCAACACAGGACTCGGTGGCGTGATCCGCGATCCGCTCGGCACGGGGCTAGGTGCTAAACCGGTTTGCAACACGGACGTTTTTTGTTTCGCCCCGCCCGACACACCCGCCGAGTCGCTGCCCCCAGGCTTGCTGCACCCACGGCGCGTGATCAAGGGCGTCGTCGCCGGAGTGCGAGACTACGGAAACAGGATGGGGATCCCGACCGTCAACGGGGCGGTGTATTTCGATCGCCGCTACCTCGGAAATCCGCTGGTGTATTGCGGCAATGTCGCGATGTTGCCGGTGGGAATGGAGCACAAGGAGGTTCACGCCGGCGACCTGATTGTTGCGATCGGTGGAAGAACCGGTCGCGACGGGATTCATGGTGCGACGTTCTCCTCGGCTGAGCTAACCAGCCAGTCGGAGTCGTTGTCTGGCGGGGCCGTGCAGATTGGCAATGCGATCACCGAGAAGATGGTGATGGATGTCCTTCTGCAGGCGCGGGACCGCGGTCTCTATCGCGCCGTCACCGATTGTGGCGCGGGCGGGTTCTCTAGCGCCGTGGGCGAAATGGGCGAACCGATCGGGGCTGAAGTCTGGCTCGAGAAGTGTCCGCTCAAATACGAAGGTCTGAGCTACACCGAAATCTGGATCAGCGAGGCGCAGGAGCGAATGGTGCTCGCCGTGCCACCCGAGAACTGGCAAGAGCTCGAAACGCTCTGTCGCGCCGAGGGCGTTGAAGCGGCGATGATCGGCCGTTTTGTTGCGACCGGCAACCTTTTGCTTACCTACCAGGGCGAGACGGTGGGCGAGTTACCGATGTCGCTGCTGCACGATGGCCGACCGCCAGTGGTCCGCGATGCGATCTACCAGCCGCCTGAAAGTCAGCCACTCGTGGCCGCTGACCTGACGCCAGCATCCGCGACCGAGATCACCTATCGGATACTCGGCTCACTCAATGTCGCCAGCAAGCACTGGATCATTCGTCAATACGATCATGAGGTGCAGGGCGGTAGCGTCATCAAACCGTTGGTGGGTCCGCACTGCGACGGTCCCGGGGATGCGGCCGTGGTCAAACCCTTGCTCGAGTCGCGTCGCGGGCTGGTGATATCCTGTGGCATGAATCCCCATTTCGGTGACTTCGACACGTACCATATGGCGACGTCGGCGATCGATGAGGCGGTTCGAAACGCGGTGGCTGTCGGCGCGGATCCGACGACCATCGCGATCCTCGACAATTTTTGCTGGGGCTACACCGACCGTCCCGAAACTCTTGGGTCGCTGGTCCGTGCCGCGATCGCCTGCCACGATTTGGCGATCGCGCTCGGAACGCCGTTCATTAGCGGCAAAGACAGTCTGAACAATGAATTCAGCTATACCGACGCCGAAGGCGTGAAGCGTTCGATCGCGATCCCACCGAGCCTCCTGATCAGTGCGATGGGCCAGATCGACGATGTCTCGCACGCGATCACGATGGATCTCAAGCGCGCGGGAAATCGAATCTACTTGATTGGTTCGACGTTTGAGGAACTCGGCGGATCGCACTACTCGCTCGTCACGTCCCAGACCGGTGGCCAAGTTCCGCGTGTGCACCCCGATCGTGCCAAGCGGACATTCGAAACGCTCCACCGCCTCATCGGGCGGCGCCGCGTTCGATCCTGCCACGATTTGAGCGAAGGTGGGCTGGCCATTGCGGCGGTCGAGATGGCGATTGCCGGGCGGTTGGGGATCACCGTGGACGCCGCCGAGATCGATGTCGTGGATCCCTCGCACGGTGCGATCTCGGACGCGGCGCGACTTTTTGCCGAGTCCAACACGCGGTTTTTGATCGAAGTGACCCCCGATTCGATGAGCGACGTCGAGCAAGCTTTCATGGCAGCCGATGTTCCCTGTCGGATCGTCGGCCACGTCGAATCGACACCTCGCGTCACGATTCGCTCGGGTGATCAGGTGTGGGTCGACGAGCCGGTCGAGAAACTCTTGGAGCGTTGGAGAGCTCCGCTCGATTGGTGAACGGCCGCGGCGTTAGTCGCCCAAAGAAAAGAGTTGCTTGAGCGCCTCGACGAGCCCGCGTTGGTGACCACCTGCGGCGTCATCGCGAAGCGAAGCTAGCGGCGGGTGAAGCAGCTTGTTGACCAGGCGATCGAGCGATTTTTCGATTTCGCGGCAAGCGTCATCGGGCACATTCATTTGCCGCAGTTTGTTGCTCAGGCGGATCCATTCCTCGTTGCGGATGTCATCGGCCTGGTCCCGTAATCTTTGAATCACCGGACCGGTCGTGCGATGTTGCAATTCCCCCAAGAATCGCTGAGTCTCCTCTTCGATGATCCTCTTGGCTTTGGGCCATTCGCGTTTGCGTTGCTCGCGATTCCGCTCACACGCGGCCTGCAGATCGTCGACGCTGTAGAGGTACACGTCGTCAAAACCGTCCAGGGCGGGGTCGACATCGCGGGGTACGGCCAGGTCAAGGATCAAGAGTACCCGTTCAAAGCGTTGCTCGCGAATCCGCTGGTAACGCTCGAGCGAAACAATCGGCTCACTCGATGAGGTCGTCCCGAAGATGATATCCGCATCAATCAACGCCTGATCGAGCTGTTCCCAAAGTATGGCTTTGCCGCCCAGCAACGACGTGACCTTGGCGGCTCGATCGACATTGCGGTTGATCACGCGGATGTCTTTCGCGCCTGCGTCGAGCAGGTACCGAAGCGCCTCGCGACCCATTTCGCCGGCCCCGATGATCACGATCGTTTTTCCCACGAGCGTGTCGAAGAACTCGGGAATGATCTCACCAACGGCAACGCTCGGAATGCTAACCCGACGTCGGTGAATCTGCGTCTCGCGGTCGACCCGTTTGGCAACCTTGCTGGCCGCTTGGAAGACGGCGTGAGTGAGTGGGCCCGCCGAGCCGGTCACGCACGCCAAATCGTAAGCATCCTTGACTTGGGAGAGTATCTGCGTCTCGCCGACCACCATGCTGTCAAGGCTGGCCGCGACGGCGAAAAGGTGAGCAACCGCTTCAGGACCGCTTCGATGGATCATCGTGTCGAACAACTGATCGGCGGCGATGTGTCGCTGCTGGGCGAGGAAGTCGATCACCTCGGCGCGACCCGGGACGGGCACCTGGTGCCCATGGGAGATCGATTCGCCCGGTGCGGTGTAGAGTTCAACGCGATTGCAGGTGCTCAGAAGCACCAACTCGCTCGTCGGAAATCGCTCGCGGAAGGCGTCGATCGCCTCCCTTGCCTGTTCGCTGGTGAAGGAAAGCTGCTCGCGGAAATCGACCGCCACGGTCTGGTGGCTACACCCAATCATTTGCAGGTTCACGACCGGGCGCTCCTGGCTGCCGCTGACTCCGTCGCGGGCGCCGATCGCAACTCTCGGCCATGATCGCTCGACAATACTCCAATCATCGCCAACACCAGAAATCCGAAGCTGGCCAAAGTGAGGTACACGATCTTTCGACCCTGCCGCGCCGGCTTGTAGAGGAACTCGACGGCGCTGGCGGCCATCAGCCACACAAGCAGAACGATCGACAGGATCACGCCACGCTCGGTCCAACCGACTTGTCCCCACTGATTCAAATTCATCACCACTCCGGCAAACAGTCCGACCGCAACGGCAACGGTGCTAACCACCAGACAATGCCGGTTCATCGCCTGAAGCCGCTCGAGCGTCGGAAGTTTGAGCACACCCGAACCGGCCTGCTTGGCCCGAAGGCGCGACGACTGCGCGAGGTACATCAGGCCCGCCAAGAATCCGAGCAGGACCGATGCCGTGCCGACCATCATCGCCAACGCGTGAATCGAACGCCAAAAACCGGCCGCTTCTTCGCGGGAAAACGGAGCCCATGAACGAGTCAGCACCGACAGGCCGATCAGTGCCAGGATCGATGGCAAGAGGAACAGTCCGACGACCGTATCGGGGCGACGCAGGTACAGGATCAGGTAGCACGCCGCCAATCCCCATGCCACCAGGAGGGACCAATCGTACCAACCGGCGTACAGCCCACTCTCGCCGCCCACGCTAGAAACCCGAGCACGAACGGCCAAGTAGACCAACTGCGAGAACAGGCCGGCCGCGGTGAACGCAATGGTCAATAGCCCGCGGCCCGGAAGCCTTACCAGTGAACGCGTGAGTTCGAGTAGCAGCGCAACAAAATAGCTGCCAACAAAACAGGTTACGGAAATGCCGCTGAGAAACGCGTGCATCGAATCCAGTGGGGCCGATGGGAGGGGAAAACGCGGGAGGATGGTCATGCAGTTCGGCCATTCTGACCACCGGCACCCGCGTGTTGACCATCATAGCAAGGCGGCTCGAGTTTGACGTTGCCTTGTGACGCCAGCTATCTTTGACGCAGTCAGGTCAGCGGCGCTTGACTGGTTGGCGGTACTTGGCTGGCCGACGTCCGTCACGCTCCGAAGCGCACCTCTCTCCTAGCGTTGGAAAGCTCGATATGTACTTGCGGATGGCCGGCCGTTTGCTTCGCGAAACCGACAAGCGATTGCTTTGGAAGGCGGCCTGGACTCTCGGTTGGGGTGGGTTGCTGAGCGTCCACAAGCACAAACGCCGGCTCGCCCGAGGCGAATTCTTCCCGCCATTTCTGTATCTCTCCGTGATCAACAGTTGCAACCTCCGCTGCCAAGGATGCTGGGTTGATGTCGCCGCGAAGCAACATCGGATCGAAGTCGATGCCGCGAACCGAACCATTGATCAGGCCAAAGCAATGGGAAATCGGTTCTTCGGGATCCTCGGCGGTGAACCCTTCATGCACAAGGACCTCCTGACGATCTTCGAGTCGCACCCCGATGCCTACTTTCAGGTCTTCACGAACGGGCACTTCATCACCGATGAGGTCGCCTCGAGGCTTCGCGAATTGGGGAATGTGACGCCGCTCGTCTCGGTCGAGGGGTCGGAGATCGTGAGCGACACGCGGCGCGGCCGTGATGGCGTGCTGAGTCAAACCATGCGCGGGCTTCAAACGGCCTTGCGACACAAATTGATGGTCGGCGTCTGCACCAGCGTTTGCAAAACGAATATCGAT
>JBGTCJ010000299.1:0-12003 GCA_041748895.1 Pirellulaceae bacterium | reverse complement strand
CTTCAGGGCGATCGTGCGTTTCTTTCGGGAGCCACCCAGGGCGGCGCTGCGCTCTGCCCTGGGCTATCACCTTTCAGCCCTTCAGGCTGACCGTCGGGCCGATCAATTCAGACCATCGGGCGGGCGTTACCCAGGGCGGCCCTGGGCTATCTCGTTGAGCCTTCGGGCTTGACCTCCGAACGAACAAGCGCGCCGCCTAGGAACTTGCCGACAACAGCATCTTGATCAGGTTGGGGACGCCGGCGCCCTGGTGATAACGGTCGCGACCGATGTCCGTGCAATGCTCGACGAGGACCTCCCGCAGCTCCTGGGGCCGACCGATGAAGCTGCGACGCTGCGACAGGAACGCTGCCAGCAGACCCGACACGTGGGGTGCCGCCATGCTCGTGCCACTTAGCTCGACATAGTGCGAATCGAGGCGATGGAGGTCCGGAGCTACGTCCACTCGAAAGTCCGCTCGGGCACTCACGATCCGCTCACCCGGAGCGACGAGGTCGGGTTTGAAGCGACCGTCGGCCGTCGGCCCACGACTGCTAAAGTAGGAGACTCCATAAAGGCGCGCATCGGATTTATGGACCGAGCCCACCGAGATCGCCTCATCGAGGTTTGCCGGGTCGCCTATCGAGAGGTCGAGATTCAACCGCACACGCCGGCTACCGGCTTCGACCGTCAGGCTGCCCAAATTACCGGCCGAGGTAACGATCACCACGCCCTGCCGCCACAATCGACGCAGCTCATTGCAGAGCGGCGAATGACCGCACGCGTAGACCTCGGGATCAAAATCTCCACCAAGACTCAAATTGACGCCCTGAATGACCAGGTCACCGGCGCTGCGGTTGAGCTCTTCGATGTGCTGCAGTGCTTTGATGATCCAAGAGTCGCGACCGCGTCCATCATCATCCAAGACCTTGTACGAATGGAGTTTGGTCATGGGCGCCATTCCAGACGGTTCGTCATCGCCAGCGAGTCGACCGGGACCGGGAAAACGACCCGCGATCACTCCGGCCACGTGAGTGCCGTGCCCCTGCCGATCGATCCCCGGGCCCCGCGGATCCTGATCGTTGTTGCCAATCGGATCGGGTGCATGAACGGTGCAGTCCCAAACCGCCGCCACGTTCTCCCACTGAGCGAAATGCGGGTGGTCGGGACGAATTCCGGTGTCGAGCACCGCCCACTGGATGCGTTGTCCCAGCGCGTCGTAACCACGCCACGCCGTTGGCGCGTGCACGGTTGCCGCCGAGCGAACGACCAAAGCCGATTTTTCGGCATCCTGCCAAATCCTTCCCCAACGATCGGCTTTCAGCCGGCTACCCAGGATCTCGATCTCTGTCGACGTCAGCCGAACGGCCAAATAACGCTGAAGACAAACGCAGCGGTTCTCGAACTCATCGCCGAGCATCACCTTCAACTCAGCGATCAAGCTCTCACGCGACGGTCCGACGTGGCCCTCCTTTGTGGGCTTGAATTCGATCAGCACCTCTTTGAGGTCCACCAGTGCGGCGTCCTCCACCCAGTCAGCGACGTCGCGAGCGATCGTGAAGTTCGTCACCTGCTCGGAAAACTCCGATCCGACAAGACGCCGGACTTTCGCTCGAACTTGAGGGTGCACCAGGTAGCCGGTCGCGGAATGCGGGTGACGTGGCCCATCCGCATTGACGCCGAAGCCCCCGATGTCGACCACTTCCCCGGCGCAGCGATAATCGGCAGCCAAGCTCGCGACCGCAGCGACCGGGTCCAAGCGATCCGAGAGGTTCATCCAATCGCCTACGCCGCTGAGCGCCGGCAGATCTTCCCCGAGCAGGTCACGTAGGCCATCTTGAACTTCAGCCATGGCCAGCGGTGAACCGAGAGTGATCAATAGCGGAACATCGGGTGCCGCACGCTCGCGCTGCAGCGATGCAAGCACGTGGTAGGCGACCACGCTTCCAAGGCTATGACCTAGGATCACGAAGCGACCGCCTGCCACCAGCCTTTGGCGAACCGCATCGTCGATCCTCCGTCGCTGCTCGGGCTCGAACAGGTAATCATGAACATCGGGAAGGAAGGCGCGGGTGATCCGCCGCGTGACCCAGCGGCGCATCGGTCGCGGCAGGGGCAGCAGTTCGGCTCCGTATCCGTAGCGTTCCTCGTAAGGCTCTCCCGCCGCTGGCTCCGTTTCCGCCAACATTCGATCCGCAATCCGCTGGAGCGCCGCTCGGTGAGGCCGCGCCGACTCCGGGAGACTTCGCAGCGGTTCCTCGTCCACGGCCTCGATCGCGACATTCATTTCCGGCGAATCGAACGATTCATCCGAGAAATCACTGTCGCGGCATGTCGTGTTCAGCGGGATTGGGTAGCGCTGACGATTGACCCAGTACGCCATCCGGCTTCGCTGCCCAAGCCGCGCTTCGAACAGCGCCGTATCCCACTGACATTTCAGCGTTGAAGCAATGGGTTTATTGGCGATACCGTGGATGTAGAGCACGGTCAGGTCGCCGCGACCCACCGGCCTGTGAGTTGCCTGCTGCTCGGGTAGAGATGGCGGTCGCTCGTAGAATCGCAGGGGCGGCCGCCCGAGAGTCATGTCACCAAGTGACGCAGTGCGATCTTGCGAGGAGCCGATCGTTGGATCGCGTGGCCTCGATCTTTCCTGGGGAGGCAAACGCCCCGGGGTGATGTCATCGTGCTTGCGCGGGTCGCCGCCGCTGTTTTTTCGGGATTTCGCCATGACTTCGGATCACGCCTCCACCCAACCCTGGATTCGTTGATAGACCGTCTTCGTGATTCGCGTGGCGCTATTGCCCGAGAGATCTCCGTAGTTATGGATTCCGACGGCCAAGGGTTTGCCATCTCGAACGAGGAACACGGGACCGCCGCTGTTTCCCCCGTACGTGTCGACGTCGTAAATCAAAAGTTCGGTGCGAACGGCGGCCAATCTTCGGCCATGACCCCACATTTCTCCACCTTTGTCCGAGGGATAGCCGACGACGTGGCAAACCACCGACTGCAATTGGCTATCCTTCAGCGCCCCGTACCCGAATGTTCCCAAGGCGTCGATTTTGCGATCCAGCCGGATCGCGCCATAGTCGGCGGGCGGACTCTGATGATCCATCCAGCCGCGCGTGGTCCACAGCCGTGTCGCCCGAGCATGGAAGGGACGCGCGGCGCCATCTCGGCCCGGAAAGACAGCGATCGAAGCTGCCCAACCGCCCTCGCGCCGCATAAAAACGCAGTGCCCCGCTGTAATGACGGTCTGCTCGTCGGCCAACCAGCCCGTGCCAACAAAACGCCCTCCATTTCTCGCCTGAATCGAAAGCTGGCAGATGCAGCCATAGGGATAACGAGTCGTTTCCCGCACTCGGATCCGGTCATCACGACTAATGATGACCTCGGCCATCATTTCCGCGACCCGCATCTCCCCACCGTGCGACGCGAAAACGCGACTCAGCCGCGTTCCGTAACTCCCATACCACGCGTCGACCGGGTCGAGACCCTCGCGGCGAACCGGAGCATCGACCGACGCCGATTCCCACCGGCGTTCGTTGGCGTACATCGAAAGCACTTGCTCGCGGAACTCGGGGAGGATGTCGCCCGGATCCGCCGCCGCGCCCGGCGATTCCACTGGGTCCTGTGAGCCGATTTCGTGGCTCACCTCATCGTGAAGACCCGCCGGCCGTGGGTCGATGTCGCCTAGATCGTCAGGCTCAACCACGTCGACCGGCGCAGCGGATCCCGCCCGAGTTGCCTTCGCCGGCTTCGCTGCTGAGGTTTGCGAACGACGCTTCGCGGGAGCCATGGCGGAAACCTCAAGGAAAGTGAGTATCCATCCAGCAGGGGCGCGTTTCCGCTCCAGTTTAATTCGCCAGCGAGCGAGAGCAATCGAGGCAAAACCTTACTAGATGATGTACCTGCGGAAATTTGCATCGACGTGATTGGGGAGCTAGACTCCCGATGGTGAGCGCTTGCCGAGTACCGGCACCAGCGTGAGTTGCACCAGTTCGTGGGCTGCAGCAGTGGAAGGGTAGGCCGATGGCTCACGCGACTTTGCCGAAGTCGTCGTTGGTCACCACATGAGAATATTCGCCGTGAAGATCAACCGCTGGCTACTTAGGCTTTCCTTGATTTGGCCGTCTGTACTTGGGTCGCTACTGCTGCTGACTTGCGTAGAAACCTCCAGCGCGATGGCCCAGATGGGTCCGCCGGGCTGGGCCGGGTCGACGCTTCGCGGTCGTTACCATTATTTCAGTGGCCCCCACGTCAGCTTCGGCCACGGGCGGTGGGGAGGTGGCATTTCCAACAACGGAGCGTTGGTGCTCAATACATTGACGACGACGGCTGGAGCCGTGGCGCCGAGCATCCTGCCCATTTTTTTCCCCGCGGCGGGCTTGGTCGGGTCCGGGGTAACGCAACCGGGCCCTGACGACGGGAGTGCGAGCACAAACCTGAGCGAATCAACCCGCGCGCCCGAACCGGTCGACGAAAATCGGGACGCCCGAAATCTCAAATTGATCGAGGTCGAAAAACGCTCGATCGAGTTGCTCAAACGGCTGAATCTGGCCGACAGTGAAGCGCTAAGCGTTGGATCCCGCACACCGACCAAAGCGACCATTCAACCGAACGACTGGATCACACCCGGACGGGCTCCGTCAGGCGGGCGCTAGACGCTCGGTGATCAACGAGAGCTGTTCGATAACCATTCAGGTTCCGTGATTCCTGAAGACTTCGTGGACGGATTGGCTTGCGTTGACTTTGTCGCGCCTGGTTTTTGGCCTCTAGCGACTGAGCCGAATATTCCGATGCCATAACCAACAGTGGGATCCTTGAGAGGCTCTCACCGACGGTTTCGCCAGACGGGGATTCAACGATGCGGCAATCTTTGCTCCGCGGTCTCGTGACCGTCGTATCCACGACCAGCGGCACGATCGCCTTGGCGGGCGGGCCGGGGTGGCTGCACCACTTGTCGCACCACTCGCGGCATGAAGTTTGTGGGTGCGTCGAGTGCGCTGAGAGACCGATCGTGATCCACTGCTGTCCCCCGGCTGATTCGGCCGCAAGTCGATTCAGGGAAACGGGTCGATTGGAATCGGCCCGACAAGAGACGGCCGTGGCTCCGACGCTGATCCAGGCGACGGCGCCCGCATTCGGCTACGGTGGGTTGGCTCCGATGGCCGTGATGCCAATCCCGATCGGCTATCCACAGGGCTATCCGCAACAAGAAGCGGCGAGATCGCGGCAGGATTGCGATAACAACCTGCGGCGATTGGAGGATGACGTGCGACAGTTGACACGGGACGTGGACCGCCTAGTCGACGTCGTCGACCGTCACAGCCGCGTACTCGACCGGCTGACCGATTACCTCAGCAGTCAAGCGGACTTCCAGAAGTACCTTGCTTCACCGGGCGACGCCGCATTGCCGGCGCCCGTCCCGGACGAGGAGCTAGGCACGCCCGCGACATCGCAACGACTTCGTTCGACCCCTCTTGGCCGCTAGGCGACACGGCGAGCGAACTGCAACGGAGGATTGCCCGATGGTGGGTTCGTTCACTTGGATGATGCGATGGATCGCGTGTTTGACGGCGACCTGCAGCGTGACTGTTGTATCGGGGCAATCGCATCTGGCCTGCGACGGCCCGCCGAACTGCCAACTGGCGTGTGACGCACCGCCGCCAACGCCTCGCCACGTCTACATCTGCCCCTGCCCCACTTGCAAGGCGCGTGGCGGCGAGCCCGAGAGCGCGCCGCAACCGAGCGCGCAATCGGCACCCGGAGCATTCATTGCGCCACCTCAGACGGGAGTGCAAGTCGGCAGCAGCCGCCAGACCAGCATTGGCGGATTCGCCATCCGCCTGCCCGAAATTCGAATCGGATTCCCTTCGATTGAATTGCCCTGCCGCGTCACGCGGACTCGGGGCGGGCACATGGAGCTCGACTCGGCCATCGCAGATTTCCGTAGCTACCCAGCACAGCCCGCCAACTATTTCGGCTATCGCACAGCGCCCGCGGCAACCCTCGAGCGGGCGGCCGAAGCTGCTCCGGCGAGTACGGATGAATGCTCGGTAGACAGTGACGTCGATGAGATGCGGAAGCGGTGCGAGGTGATGGCGGAGCAATTGCGTCGGAAAGAGGCGTTGCTCGACGGAAAACTGAGCGAGCTCGAAGCCCAATTGCAGAGGCTTCGCTGCGTACCTGCCGAGGCGGCGGGTTACCCAGCGGCGGCCACTTCGACCGAGGGTGCGCAGAGGTCCGCGCCGACAGGAGTGACACCCGCCAGTTTCGAGTACACAAGCCCATCGCCAAGGCCAGCTCTACCCCGGCGACTGCCGAGCCCAAAGGTGCTGCGATGGTCGTCGATCGACGGGCCCGCCGAGTAGGGCCGCCTTCGGTTTGGGGCCGGGCCGCGTTTCCCGTTTCCCCCCGCGACGCGATGGCCACCGAGCTGCTACGATCTCCAGTCGATGATCCTTTCCCGTCGGCCAACTGGATAGTGTTACGCGTTGAATGCCGATTTGATCCAAGTCCGCGGTTGTCGGGTCCATAACCTGAAGGATCTCGATATCGACGTTCCTCGAGGACGTTTGGTGGTGATCTGCGGGTTGTCGGGGAGCGGCAAAACGAGCCTTGCGATCGACACGTTGTACGCGGAAGGGCAGCGGCGATACATCGAGAGTTTCTCGGCCTACACGCGGCAGTTCCTGCAGCGATTGGACAAACCCGATTGCGACTCGATCGAAGGGTTGCCTCCGGCGATCGCGGTCACTCGGTCGGGATCGCCGCGGACCAATCGAAGCACGGTGGGAACGTCGACGGAGATTGCGGATCATCTCCGGCTGCTGTACTCGAAAGTCGCGAGATTGTTTTGCCACCGGTGTGGCCGGCCCGTGCGTGCTCAGGACCCCGATTGCTTGGCGGCAGAGATCGGTCGCCTTCCGACGCCAACTCGCATCCTGGTTGGTTTTGGAGTGCATCTCCCCGACCGACGGCAAGCGAGTGAGATCCTGCTCGGCTTACAACAGGATGGCTACGTCCGATTGTTGATCGGAGAGCGGATGTTCCGATTGGCTGACTCGGATCGCGATTCACTCGCTGGAGCGATCCGACGCGGTGGAGTCGACGCGGTCGTGATCGTCGATCGGTTGACGCCTGGCGATGAGCGGACTCGAGTCACCGAGGCCCTCGAAGCCGGATTTCTCGAGGGGTCCGGCAAGGTAACGGTCCTCACCGATCTACCGTCGTTATCGACCGAATCGGCCCCGAGCCAAGACACCCTGCCCGAGTGGTTGCTCGAACCGTCGACGGTTTCGATCGAGGGCACCACTTGGACACAATCGGTGCTCAGTCGTGAACCGCGATGTTCAGGGTGTGATATCGATTTTCCGGAACCGACGCCGCGTTTGTTCAACTTCAACCATCCGCTCGGCGCTTGCCCCAAATGCGAGGGCTTTGGCGATCTCGTCGAACTCGACATGGACCTGATCGTCCCCGATCGCAATCGATCGATCCGCGAGGGAGCGATTGTCCCTTGGACCACGCCGGCTTATCTCCATGAGCAGGAGGAACTCCTGGCGCTGGCAGACGACTACGACCTGCCGGTTGATGTTCCCTTCGGCAAACTCGCTAGCCGGCACCTCAAACTGATACGCAGGGGCGTGCCGGAGCGACAGTTCGGCGGCTTGGATGGCTTCTTTGCATGGTTGGAGCGGAAGAAATACAAGATGCCTGTCCGAGTCTTCCTATCGCGATTTCGTAGCTACCGTCGATGCGACGCGTGTGGCGGTGGAAGGCTTCGCCCCGAGGCGCTCGCGTATCGGGTAGGCGGGAAGAACCTCACCGAGATATCGGCGATGCGGGGCGATCAAGCATCGGCTTTTTTTTCGCAGCTATCGCTCGAGCCGCGTGACGCGGCAATCGCGAAAGAGCCTCTGCTTCAGATTCGCAACCGCTTGGCGTATCTGGCCGCTGTGGGCCTGGATTACTTGCCAATCGATCGAACACTGCGAACCCTATCGGGCGGCGAAACGCAGCGGGTCGCGTTGACATCGGCCTTGGGTAGCGCGCTGGTCAACATGCTGTACGTGCTCGATGAACCGACCGCGGGCTTGCACCCACACGATGTCGATCGATTGGTGACCGCGATCCTCGGCCTTCGCGACCGAGGGAACACGGTGATCGCCGTTGAGCATGAGGAGACCATGATCCGCGCGGCCGACCAATTGATCGAGATCGGTCCCGCGGCCGGCGAATCAGGAGGCCGACTGGTGTTTCAAGGCGATTTCGCGTCGATGCTCCGGGCACGCGAGAGTCTCACAGGCGATTTTCTGGCGGGTCGACGTGGCGGCACGTTGGCGAACCGGACGCCACGCACGCCACGCGGTTGGCTGACCCTCGAGGGAGCATCCGGAAATAATCTCAAAGACATTGACGTCGCGTTTCCACTCGGCGTGCTTTGCTTGGTCACCGGTATCTCAGGCAGCGGAAAGAGTTCCCTGGTTCAGGACACGCTTTATCCGGCAGTCCAGCAGCGGCTCGAAGGTGGTGCCGAGAAACCGTTGGCGTACCGTGGTCTCTCCGGGGTAGGACAGTTTCGTGAATCGGTCCTCATCGACCAATCACCGATCAGCCGTAGCCCACGCAGTTGCCCGGCGACGGCGGTCAAGGCGCTCGAAGCAATACGTGGTGTGTTCGCCGAAACCGTGGACGCCCGCACGCGGAATTTCACCCGTTCGCACTTTTCATTCAACAACCCGCTGGGCAGGTGCGATACCTGTGAGGGGGATGGGCAACTGCGGATCGACATGCAGTTCCTCGCCGATGTCACCATGCAGTGCCCCGAGTGCCGCGGTCAGCGCTACCGCGATGAAGTCCTGGCGATCGCTTACCGCGATCGCTCGATCGCCGACGTATTGGCCATGACGGTTCGTGGCGCGATCACTTTTTTTCGCGGTCACGCCAAAGTGCAGGCGAAGTTGAAGCGATTGATCGATGTAGGGTTGGACTACGTCACGCTGGGGCAACCGGCCACCACACTCTCGAGCGGTGAGGGACAACGGCTCAAACTCGCGTCGTTCCTTGCCTCAGCAAAAAGGAAAAAGACGCTTTTCGTTCTCGACGAGCCGACCACTGGGTTGCATTTCGCCGACGTGGTTCGTCTTTACGATTGTTTCGACGCCTTGATCGCTGACGGCCATTCCTTGATCGTGGTCGAGCACAACCTTGCTTTGATTCGGGCCGCGGACTACCTGATCGACTTGGGACCGGGCGCCGCAGACGCCGGCGGGATGGTCGTAGCGACGGGGACGCCCTCGGAGGTGGCCATGAACGATGGTTCGCTCACTGGTCGGGCGTTGGCGTCTCGTCCGTTTCCGCGCGAGGTGTAGGGTTGGTCTGCGTCGGGTCCTCGACAGGCGCCAGCCGCACTTCGAGCTCCATCGATTGACCGCCGCGGAGCACGCTAACCTTCTGCAGGGAGCCGACGGGTTGGCGTTCGACGACCTCTTGCAAATCGGTCGTTTGGCGAACCGGCTCGCCAGAGAAATGCGTGATCACGTCCAGCGGCTTGATACCCGCCTGGTCCGCGGCGCTGTTGCCGATGACCTGGTAGACCAACACGCCGGGGGTGAGCGGTAGATTGAGCTGGTCCGCGATCTTCCTGGTCAATTCGGCGAGCCGGATTCCCATCGCGCTCCGCCGAACTTTGCCGTGCTCGCTGAGTTCGTCGGCGATCCACTTGGCCTGGTTGATGGGAATCGCGAATCCGATCCCTTGGTACGAGCCACTGCGGGTAGCGATGGCGGTATTGATGGCGATCACGTCGCCATCGAGGTCGATCAGCGGTCCCCCGGAATTACCCGGATTGATCGCGGCATCGGTCTGCAACAGCCGTCCACGACGAATGCGGTTCAGCCGTCGATCTTTGGCGCTGATGATCCCCGCGCTAACGGTCGCCTCGAGTTTGAATGGACTTCCGATCGCCAGCACCCAGTCGCCGATCTCCAGCATTCGCGAATCGCCGAGGGTCGCCGGCACGAGCGGTTCGGGGCTCCTGACCCGCATCGTGGCGACATCGCTGTCGGCGTCACCCGAGACGTCGTAAGCGTCGAGTTCGGTTTGATCGGGGAGCTGAACCACAACTCGTTGGGCGCCCGCGATGACGTGATGGTTCGTGATGATTCTACCGTCGGCCGTGAGAATGACACCGCTACCCAGCCCGGTGACCGGGAGTGGCTTCCCGTCTGCGGTCCGAAGTGGGCTTGGTTTTGGTTCGTTGGTCTCGTCCGATTCACCCGCTGGCCCGGTCGCCTCCGGCCCAGTCCCTTGCGGTGCGGTGTCGTCATCGGATGACCCCTGATCCCCGCCGAAGTTGTCGGTGCGGCGATCGGATCGGCCGCTGGTCGTGGCCCCCACCTCGGGCATGTTTTGACCGTACGCGAAAACGGTGACGACCGAAGGCGAGGCCTTCTGCGCGGCGTTGCGGAACGCTCGCGATAGCGCGCGGGGACCATACAGTGACTCGGCGACCACCGGACTCTCGCCGCTGGCGATCTGGCCCGAAGAATGGCCGCCCGAAAGACAACCCGCTATGAAGACCCATACCAGTGGGTACCCCGGGGATGTGAGACAACGCAAAAACGACATACTTGATCCAATCAGCGTGACCGGGTGTGAACGACGCCCAAGTATACCGAATACTCGTCAGCGTCCACCCTTGTTAAATTGTGGCTCAAGACAGGTTCCATTGGCCGGGCGCGGTGCCACCACGACCTCCTTCGCCTCCTCGCGTGAGTACGATTTGACCAACCTCCCCGCAGCCATCATCGCCAAAAAGCGGGACGCCAAGTCGCTTAGCGAAGCGGAGATTCGATGCTTCGTCGAGGGTTTCGTCGAAGGTTCGGTCGCGGATTATCAAATGTCTGCCTTTGCGATGGCGGTCTTGCTGCGTGGCATGACATTCGACGAGACGGCCGCCTTGACGCTCGCGATGCTCGCCAGCGGCGAGCGTCTGCCGCGCCCTAGCGATGGTCCGCCGAGGGTGGACAAACACAGCACCGGTGGGCTCGGCGACAAGGTTTCCCTGTTTCTCGCCCCGCTGCTCGCCTGCCAGGGTGTTCATGTCCCGATGGTCAGTGGTCGCGGCCTTGGGCTAAGCGGCGGGACGCTCGACAAGCTGGAAGCGATTCCAGGATTCCAGTGCCACTTGAGTGACCACCACGCTCGTCACCAACTCGATGAAATCGGATGCTTCATCGTCGGTGCCAGCGAGCGAATCGCACCGGCCGATCGACGTTTCTATGCGCTGCGAGACGTCACGGGCACGGTCGAATCAATCCCTTTGATCACCGCGAGCATCCTCTCCAAAAAGTTAGCAGCGAGTTTGGACGCGCTGGTAATGGATGTGAAGGCGGGATCGGCGGCCTTCATGAAAACGCTTGACGAGGCGAGGTCTCTAGCGCGAAGCATCGTCTTGACGGCCCAGCGGGCTGGGTTGCCGACCACCGCGCTGATTACGGACATGGACCAACCACTGGGTCGAGCCATCGGAAATGCGATCGAGGTCAACGAAACGCTTGAATGTCTCGACGGTGCGGGACCGAAGGAAGTCATCGAGCTGACCCTCGCGCTGGCGTCGGAGCTGTTGGTTCGAATCGGATCCTTCACCGACGCGGAGCGGGCGAGGCAGTCACTGTGTCGCTCGATGGCTGCGGGCGAGGTCCGCGAACGCTTCGAGCGAATGATCGCCATGCAGGGCGGACAGCTACTCGGCGCACTGCCCTTGGCACCCTCCCATACCATCGAATCCGATATCGACGGCTGGGTCGAGCGGATCGATTGCGAGACGATCGGTCGCTGCGTCGTTGAGATGGGTGGGGGACGTCGCCAAACGGGCGATTCGGTCGATCCTTCGGTCGGCATCAGCTTGCGGGTACGAATCGGGGACTCGGTTCGCCGCGGACAGCCGATTCTGGAAGTCCACGCGAAGCGCGACTGGGAGCGTCACGCGGCTGCCTTGGCTACTGCGATCGAATACTC
>JBGTCJ010000298.1:0-14742 GCA_041748895.1 Pirellulaceae bacterium | reverse complement strand
GGCCATTCTTGCCCTCCCATTCGTCGAATTTCATGGGACGGTTGTCGAGGGCGCTCGGCAACCGAAATCCGTGCTCGACCAACGTCAACTTGCGACTTCGGTCACCGGCGTACATGGCCCGAATCTGAGGTACCGTCACATGCGATTCGTCGATAAACGTAATGAAATCTTCAGGAAAAAAATCGTAAAGCGTGTCGGGCGTTGAACCCGGCGGTCGCCCCGATAGTGGTCGACTGTAGTTTTCAATGCCCGGACAGTGGCCGACCTCTGCCAGCATCTCGAGGTCGAAACGCGTCCGCGCCGACAATCTTTGAGCCTCGAGCAATTTCCCCTGCGACTGGAACTTGGCGAGTTGCTCTTCGAGTTCGCCGCGGATCATGCGAATCGCTTGCTGAATGCGATCCTCGGGCATCACGAAATGCCTTGCGGGGTAAATGTAGACGCGATCGAGAGTCTGCAGGACCTCACCGGTGAGCGGTTTGATGATCGAGATCTGTTCAATTTCGTCACCCCACATCTCAATCCGATAGGCAAATTCCTCGTAGCTCGGCCAAAGTTCGATCGAGTCGCCGCGGACGCGAAATCGACCGCGTTCAAACGCGATGTCGTTGCGATCGTAGAGCACATCGACAAATTTGAGCAGCAGGTGATCGCGACGCGTCCGTTCGCCCTTGTGCAATCCGACTACCAATTTCTTGTAGTCTTGGGGCGACCCAAGCCCGTAAATGCTGCTTACCGACGCGACGATCACCACATCACGCCGGCTGACCAAAGAACTGGTGGTCGCCAATCGCAAGCGATCAATTTCCTCGTTGATCGAGGAATCCTTCTCGATGTAAACGTCGCGAGCCGGGAGGTAAGCCTCGGGTTGGTAGTAGTCGTAGTAGCTGACAAAGTAGTGCACGGCGTTTTCGGGAAAGAACTCCCGGAACTCCGCGTACAACTGTGCCGCGAGGGTCTTGTTGTGACTGAGGATCAGTGCCGGGCGCTCCAATTGGGAAATGACGTTGGCCATCGTGTAGGTTTTCCCGGTCCCCGTTGCCCCGAGCAGGACCTGATGGCGATCACCCGCACGAAAGCCCTTTACGATCGCAGCGATCGCAGCGGGCTGATCTCCCGAAGGGGCGAAGGGCTGGTGCAACTTGAATTTCGCCGGAGGCAAAGCACCGCCCTTGGAGACCGATTCGTCGGGTGCGATCATCGGCGTGGATCACCTTGCGACGCTTCCCGGGATGCGGTCGTGGATGGCTCGGCGACCAAAAGCCAATCGCTGATCCGCCGCAGCGTCGTCACGCCAACACCACTGACGTTCTCGATCTCATCGATCGACGCAAAGCGCCCCACACGGTCGCGGTATTCGACAATCCGCTGCGATCGTGTCGGCCCGATACCCGGAAGCAGAGACCACTCATCGGGGCCGGCCGAATTCACGTCGATTCGCATTACCGGCGCCGCGATTGACTGGGGAGCGTCGGCGAGCGGGGCCACGGCGGGTCGCCGCGAGCCGTAGGAAGCGACTGACGTGACGATGGAACCCAGCGTCACCCAAGCCAGAATGTTGGCCTGAATCGGGGCGCGATCGACGAGGTCCTGGCGGCTGGACATCAGCGGGTTGACAACCATCTTCCGACTCCGAAATCCTTTTTCGCGCCAAACGAGTACGCGAGAACCGGCGAACCGCCTTCACTCAAGTATTCCCACTACCGACCACCGACTCAATGGCCTATCAATGAAGCGGCCGCGCGTCCGCCGAGCCTTCCGTCCGGTACCCCCCGCCCCCGAGCCGCTTTCATGACCCAACGAGACTACACGCCCGTGGCCGTGGACGCGTCGCTCGAGGATGATTGTCGGCAACTCATTCGGCTCGCAACGCGTGAAGACATCGATCGGAGCATCGATTGGACAACCGCCTGCCTGATCGATCCCGAAATCCGCGGCTGCTGTGAAGTCGTTGCTCGACAATCGGGGGTTTGCGCGGGTTTGATCACGGCTCAGTGGGTGATCTCGGAACTCGATGCAGACCTTACCTGCGAGCCGATTCTGAGCGATGGCGACCACCTGGTCGTCGGCGAACCGCTGATGAGGGTCGCGGGGAACGCCAGGGATCTGTTGACCTGCGAACGAGTGATCTTGAACTTACTCAGCCGGCTGTGCGGAGTCGCTTCTTTGACCCGCCGCTACGCCGATGCGATCGAGGGAACCGCCTGCAGGCTGTACGACACCCGGAAAACGACGCCTGGCTGGAGGCGGCTCGAGAAATACGCGGTTCGCTGCGGCGGGGGGCACAACCATCGCACCGGATTGTTTGATGGATTTCTCGTCAAGGACAATCACCTGGCGTTAGCGGGCGGCGTCGATGGCAACGGACGTCCGCTGCCGCTATCGCCATCTCTGGCGGTGCGAGCCGCTCGCAAATGGGCTGGTGGACAGTTCGATTTGATGGTCGCGCCCGCTATCGTCGAAATCGAAGTCGATTCTCTGGCCCAGTTGGCGGACGTCTTGCCGTCGCACCCGGACATCGTCCTGTTAGACAATTTTTCGCTTTCGGATTTGCTCCGTGCGGTCGAGCTGCGAAATGCGCAGGCACCGGACATCGAGCTCGAGGCTAGCGGAAACGTCAATCTCACTACGATCCGCGAAATCGCCGCGACCGGTGTGGAACGCATCAGCAGTGGAGCACTGACGCATCAAGCCGTGTGGATCGACCTGGCCATGGATTGGGTGAACGATTCCGCGAGCTAGGGTTGGCGAGCTCGCCTTGCTTTCCGATCCCAGGTGCATCCAGCCCCAGGTTAAGTTTCGTGCTCCGCTCCGCCCCGCTGATCCATTTTCACCGTGCCTGGTGGGACGTCTTGCAACCCGTCCTCGATGCGTGCGCGGTGATCGCATCGTTCGCCGCGATTCGCGTCGCTACCGGGACCGCTTTGGATGAAACGAGCCTTTCCTTTGGGCTGATCGCGGCGGTCAGTTTTCTGCTGGCCGGCCAGGTGATTGGGCTGTATCGCATCGCGCATGGGACCTCGGTCGACCGAGAGCTGGGAGCCGTCGCGTTGACCTGGGTACTCGCGACCTCCATGCTCGCGATCTACGCGTTGGCCAGCGACGTTGCGATCGTCGACTCCATCTGGACGGCGATCGCATGGCTGCTCGTCGCCCCCTCGCTGGTCGGCGTCTGTCGCATGGCGCTTCGCGTTGTCCAACAGGGATTGCTGCGAAACGGCGTCGGCGCTCGACGCGTCGCAATCGCGGGATGGAACGAATTGGGACGCCACACGGCTGAAAACCTGCGGTCCGATGCGAGCCTCGGATGGCGATTTGTCGGCTACTACGACGATCGACCGATCGAACGTGAACCGTCGCCGCCGCCGGTTTCCGACCACTCGTCCCAAGAATCTGACGCGACGCTTCACGCGAGCTCGTTGTTTCAAGGTGATCTGATCCAGTTGGTAGCCGACGCCCGCGCCGGGCGCGTCGACACCGTCCTGGTGACGCTGCCAATGCGTGCCGAACAACGGATCCGTTTTGTCCTGGAGGGGCTCAGCGACTCGACCGCCTCGGTGTACATCATTCCCGATTTCTTCGTCTTCGAGTTGCTCCATTCACGCTGGACTGACGTCGGCGGAGTACCGGCCGTCAGCATCTTCGAAAACCCGTTCTACGGGGTCGACGGCCTTGCCAAGCGAATCACCGATGTCGTGGTAGGTGGCATTTCCCTACTCGTGGCAGCGATCCCGATGCTAATGATCGCCGCCGCCATCAAGCTCACTTCGCCTGGGCCCATCTTCTTTCGGCAGCGGCGCTACGGTCTCGACGGACGAGAAATTCGCGTCTGGAAATTTCGCTCGATGCGGGTTTGCGATGACGGGGCCGTCGTGCGCCAAGCGACCCAAGGTGATCTTCGTATCACGCCGCTCGGGCGGCTGCTGCGGAAGACCAGCCTTGATGAACTTCCGCAGCTCTTCAATGTCCTCGCGGGAAATATGTCTTTGGTGGGCCCGCGACCCCATGCCGCAGCGCACAACGAGCTCTACCGTGGTCAGATCCGTGGATACATGCTCCGGCACAAGGTCAAACCAGGAATCACGGGACTTGCCCAAGTCAATGGATGCCGTGGCGAAACCGACACGCTCGACAAGATGCGCCGACGTATCGAACTGGACCATCAGTACATCCGCGCTTGGTCGCTCTGGTTGGATTTCGGCATTCTCTTTCGGACGTTGATCGTCGCCTGGAGACAGCCCGAGGCTCGCTAGGGTCCCTGGTCACGCGTGGCCACCACCGCACCGCCTCGTTCCGTCTCGCCTCGCTTCCCGACCCGTGAGGCTTAGCGACCCGCTATACTGGCCGCTGCTCGAGACATCCCTCCCACGTGTTCCCGCCCAGTTCTGGTGACTCGCCATGCGCCTTTCCCTGTGTGCCTTTTTTGCCGCCGGTTTGCTGACGACCCCTGCACTTCACCTGTTGGCTCAGTCCCCCAGCGGGTCCGCCGATGGTTGGGTTTCCCTTTTGGACGGTAAATCGCTGGAGGGTTGGCACGGGCGGCCTCACCTCGACCCCAAAAAATATGAGTCATCGACGGCTCAACAGCGACAGAAGTGGGCGGAAGAGCTCGAGCAACACTGGACGATCGACGGCGACGCCGTGGTGAATGACGGTTTTGGACCTTACCTGACGACCAATGAATCCTTTGGCGACATCGAACTCAAGCTGAAGTACAAGACCGTGCCGCTTGCCGATAGCGGCATCTACCTGAGGGGAACGCCGCAGATCCAGATTTGGGATTCGACGGACGAGAAGAAGTTCCGCATTGGTGCTAACCTAGGATCGGGAGGGCTATGGAACAATTCGCCCGGCGCCCCAGGCAAGGACCCGCTCGTCAAAGCCGATCGACCGTTTGGCGAGTGGAACGAGTTGAAGATTCGGCAGGTGGGTGCGAGAACTACCGTCTATCTCAATGATGAGTTGGTCGTCGATCACGCGATCATGGAAAACTATTGGGATCGTTCGCTGCCGCTTGCCAAGCAAGGCCCGATTCAGCTCCAGACTCATGGCGGCGAGATCCAGTGGAAAGATATCCAGCTGCGGCGGATCGATGCGGATGAGGCAAACGCAATTCTCAACTCGCACGGCGGTGATGGATTCCGATCGCTTTTCGATGGCGAGACGCTCAACGGTTGGATCGGCGCGAGGGATGACTACCAGGTGATCGATGGCGCGATCCAGTGTCGTCCGAATCGTGGCGGAAACCTGTACACCCAAGAGGTGTTCGGAGATTTTGTCGCACGTGTCGAATTCCAACTCCCACCCGCGGGGAACAACGGACTGGCGATCCGTTATCCCGGTAAAGGCGGACCCGCCTACGATGGATTTACCGAACTTCAAGTTCTCGACGATGGCCACCCGAAGTACGCCTCATTGGACGCCCGCCAGGCCCACGGTTCGGCCTATGGGATAGCCGCCGCGGCGAGGGGTTATTTGAGGCCAGTGGGCCAGTGGAACTTTCAGGAGGTGACGGTCTCGGGCACCCGAGTCAAAGTCGAACTCAACGGAACTCCGATCCTCGACGCCGACTTGGCCGAAATCGATTCGTACCTTGCCGACCGAAAGCACCCCGGACTTGCACTTCGCGAAGGTCACTTCGGCTTTGCAGGTCACAACGATCCGGTTCGGTTCCGAAACATCGGGATCCGCGCTTTGGTGGATTCGCCGACTTCGCAGCCATGAGGATAGCGGCCGATCGGATGGGGTTTGGTATCACCGCAGATTGATGTCGTCGGGTACGAGTTGGTATGAAGATCTTTTTAACGGGAGGAACCGGCCTGCTCGGCAACAATGTGGCACGCTTGCTTTCGGATCGCGGCGATGAGGTCGTCGCGCTTGTGCGCTGCGAGCCATCCCCGGCCGTGTTCGAATCCTTGGCCGTTCGAACGGTCCGAGGTGACCTGAGTGATGCGGCGGCGATCGACGCGGCGGTCGCGGATTGTGACGCGGTCGTTCACTCGGCGGCGTTGATCCATCTCGGCTGGACTTGCATGGAGCAGTCGATGCGGGCCAATCGTGATGGCACCGCGACGGTCGCCGACGCGGCCAAGCGGCATGGCAAACGGATGGTACACATCGGGACGGTCAACACGATCGCGGTCGGAGCCAAACGGACGCCTTCCGATGAAGAGACGCCGCTAACAGCCCGGAACGCGCAGGTTCCATGCGCCTACGTCGAGAGCAAACGGGCGAGTGTGGCGGAGATCGAAAAACGTCTTCTGAGCGGTCTTGATGCCGTCTTGGTGCATCCCGGATTCATGCTCGGACCGCACGACTGGAAACCCAGCAGTGGCAGAATGTTCTTGGAGTTGGCCAAACGCCGACCGCTGGTGTGGCCGACGGGAGGCTGCAGCGTCTGTGACGTTCGCGATGTCGCCGGGGGAGTGGTCTCGGCGCTCGATCGCGGGCTCAAGGGTCGGCACTACGTGATGGCTGGTCACAACGTGACCTACCGAACCCTCTGGAGCGAGATCGCACGGCGGGTGGGAAAACGCGCACCGGTGCTCCCGGTGGGCCCCGCCATCCGGTTGCTGGCCGGCGTCGTCGGGGACACTCGCACAAAATTGACCGGCCAGGAAACGGACATCAACAGCGCCGCGATCCGCATGAGCAGCCAATTCCATTGGTACCGCAGCGACCGCGCGCATCGCGAACTCGGGTACGATACCCGCCCGCTGTCGCAGACCCTCGACGATGCGGCGGATTGGATTCAATCCCAATTCTTGCGGTCGCACTGAGCCCTCGTCAGGCCGAGAACCCACCGGTGGTCATCCAGAAGGCGACCAACATCACCACCCACACCAGGTCGAGAAAGTGCCAATACTGCGCCGAAAAATCGACGGCGAAGTGCCGCTCGTGATCGTACCGCCCTTGCGCCGAACGGACTGTGACCACTCCCAGTGCGATCACGCCACCGGCAACATGTAACGCGTGCAGAAAGGCGAGCACAACCACCATTCCGACCACCCCGCGACCGTTCTGGGCATTCCCCGCGGTCTGCTCGAGCAGTGCATGCATCGAAACGATCTGCAATCCCAAAAACGTGATCGCCAAGACCGTGCTGATTCCCAAAATGAGAGCCGACAAAGTGATCCGATCTCGGCGAACCCAACGTGATGCGAGATGCAACAGCAGGCTGATCACGATCAAGCAAAGCGTGCTGAGCAGAAACGCCGCCGGCAGAGGTGCGTCGGAAAACGGATCGTCCCGACGAGAAATCGCGTACAGGACATAGAGTAGGATGCTCGATAGAAAGAAAATCACGAGTGACCCAATGAACAGAATCCCGCCTTGGCGAGCGCGGATGTCCGTCGGTAAGGTGGCAGTCGTGTTGGGCATGGAATCAGGGTGCCATCCGATGGGATGATCGATTGTTCCGTGTCGAGCGGTGATCGACCGCGGCGTCCTCTTCGCAAGTGATCATGATTGAAATTCGTCCGTTCTCGAATGCCGATCTCCCCAAGTTAGCGGAGCTTTGGGTGATCCACCACGCGGCCTACCGTCACCCCCCTTCGGTCTCGCAGGTGGTGTTCGAACAAGCCGTCGCGTCTCGTTTGTTTTTCGACCCCAGTCGATTGCTTGTCGCCACGGACCACGGACGTGTGATCGCGTGGTGTCAATGGTTTTCCGGCCCGGGGGCGTCCGCGGCAACGCTGGCGGCACTCTGCATCGACACCTGCCCTTCGGCGGTTCAAGCCGCACGCCAAATCATCGGCCGCTGCGAACGCGACGCCAAGCTCGCGAACTCGCGACAACTCAACGTGGGCATCTCTCCGGACCACCGAATTGGCTACCAGGGGCTCGAGCCGATCGGTCACGGCTTTGGAATCGACATGGCCGACGATCGAACCAATACCCTTTTGGAAGAAATGGGATACGTCGAGATAAAAAGGATAGATCGATGGGAAGTCGCCACCACCGATTTCCGCCCACCGATCAGTCGCGACGCGTTGTCACTGCGCCGCTCGACGCGGATTGAAGTGCAAACGATTCACCCACCCGGCGATGTCAGAGAAGCGATGATTCACTTCGACGTCGAGCGATACGTGCTCCGCGAGATCCGTACCGGCGAATCGCTCGCATCGGTTGACCTCTGGACCAGCGACCCCGAGATCCAGGTGATGCAGATGGGCGACGCGATCCTCGGAGAACTGGACGGAGCAAGCATCGATCCAAGTGGCGCCATGCGATACTTGATTACCCAGCTCATCCCAGGTTTGGCCACGCGCCGAATCCGCTCGCTGCACCGATGTGTCGCGACTGACAATCTCACTGAAGTTTCGCTATTTGGTGCCATTGGGTTTCGACGCACCAGCGCCGGACGAGTTCTCGCGAAACGATTCGATCCGATCGCCTGAAGCGGTGAAACTCTGCTCGGATCATCGCACCGCCGAATCGACGGTTGTCTGTTCGCATCGTCGGAGATGAATGATCTTCAATACCTCGGCGAGCACATCTTCGGGCGTCAATGCGTCGGAACAGAGAACGATCGCATCAACGGCGGGGCGCAATCGTCCGATCGGCCGCATCCGATCCTCAAGATCCCTCTGATTTTGTTTAGCGAGAATGTCTTCCCATGGAACGTGCCTACCCTGACTCGCCAATTGCTGTTGGCGACGTCTGGCGCGTTCCTCGGGCGACGCCGTCAAGAAAATTTTGCACTCCGCGCTGGGGAAAACCTCACTTCCCTGGTCCCGCCCCTCGGTCACCAGATCGCGTCCCTCGGCATACCTCCTCTGAATTTGCGACAGCAGCTCGCGAATCTCCGGAACATCCGCCACGTGTCGAATCACATCGGTCACCGAGGGCGTTCGCACCAAGTCGGTAACGTCGTCGCCGTTGAGCAAAATTCGATTCTCACGGAACTCGATCCGACATCGTTTCGCAACCGCCGTCAATTCGTCGGGACAGGCCCAATCGATGTCGGCACGGATAGCCGCCAGCGCGACGGCACGATACATCGCCCCGGTGTCGAGAAAGTCAAAACCCAAAATCTCTGCCACCTGGCGGGCAATACTGCTTTTTCCAGCGCCCGCCGGACCGTCAATCGTCACAATCACTCGGTCAAATTCCTTCGTAGGGGAGCATTCGTCTATACCGCGCTTCGGAACCCATTTGGGGGCACCGCGGCGAAATCATCCCGACGTCACTCCACAGCGGGTAAAGCCTCGATCGCTTCAACCCGCGATCGCAGTTGTACCAGCGCCGTGTTTACCGCCGATGAATCCGCTTGGGAAACCCAGCCGTCTGCTCCCTGAGATGCGTTCGCCGTCGGAGGGGGATCCTTAGCTTGTGCCGCGTATCGTACCGTATCCTCGACGTGCGGGCCAAACCGCTGCCGATAAAACGCGTCGGTCAATACGTCCAGTGGCTCTCCGGCATCAACGAGCGATGGCTCGGCGAGGGCGGTGGCCGCGAGATTGGCCCATTGCAACGGCGTCTGATTCGCCGGACGTCGAATCCCGATCCGCTCGAGCAAAGCGATTGCCTCGGCAAAGAACTCGATCGAAGGTTTGGCGGCTTGCTCGCTCAGACCCATCGAACCCCGGCGATGACCTGTCCTCTGAGGCAGACCGACTCGGTAAAGGACGATACCCAACACGGCCACGAGGACCGCGCCTGCCGCGGCCGGCCAGGAGAACAAGTCTCGGTTCGCGAGCGAGCCGCCACCCAGTTCCCCGGCGCGGACCCGCGAGACCTGAAGCATCGCCCAGCGAAAGAGCAGCTGGTAGGACGACGTGACGGAATCCTCACCACCGCGGGTCAAGCCGGCGGATCGATTTTGCGTTCGCTCCATGTCGACAACGTAATCCTTCCAGATGTCTTGAGCCAACCCAAACACCTCCGATACACGACCACCCACCGGTCGATCGACTCCGCCGCCACCGGGGGTTGGGTCAAGCCGCATCCAATACTGGCCGCTCGGCGAGTCGCCCAAAATGGGCTCGCTCGCTCCGAGATCCAAAGAGTCGACCAAAGCTTCGACCCAAACGTGGGCGTGAAGTTGCCGCACGACATAGTACTCCGCAAGCGAGTTGTATTCGTCGGTGCTAAAGCCGACCACCAATCGGGACGGAATCCCCTGGCTGCGCAGCATCATCACCAAAGCGGAGGCAAAATATTGACAATGCCCACGCCGGTCGACCGCGAGGAATTGTTCGATCGGATCGAGCCACGGTTGCTTCTCCATCGTCAAATTGAGCGTATATTCGTAGCCACCTTGCAACGCGAGGTAACGTTCGAGCGCGCGAGCGATCTCCACCGAAGTCGGCTGATCGCTGAATCCCGATGGTCCGATCGTATCCGACGCGCGGGCGTCGAGGCCCGAAACGACTTGCTCTGCGATCCTTTGAGCTGACGGCACGACGTCATCGTCAAACTGCAAGCAAAGTTCGACATAGCGCTGCGCCTCGCTCGCAAAAAAACGCTCCGCGGTATCGAGTTGAAGAACCGCTTGATGCGAATCAAAAGGGATCATGGACTGACTGCTGCTTCCCGGGCTAGGCAATGGTGGAACGTATTTGGGTGCCTCGCCCAGAGCAAATCGCGGCAGGAAAGGGGATTGAACGCCGTCGCGAAAGGCGTCCGTGCCGATTTGGTAACGGATGGCATTTTCGGCATACGACTTCGACGCTTCCCGCCGCTGCAGCGTCCAGAGATCCGGTGAATGCATCACCTCCGCGGTCGTCTCCCGGAAGTGGTGCGGCGGAATGCCAAACAAAGTCGTTCCCCGCATCGACCGGAGCGCGATGTTCGCCTGCACCGAATCGGGCCGATTACCGCTGCGGAGAGAATCGGGTCGCGCCAAGGGTAGCTCGCGTCGCGAACGGCTCGGCCCCTTGGCCGCGGCAATCCAGGTTCCCGAACGCTGCCGCTCCGGGTCGTACCGTTCGAGCACCACGCCGCGAAGGTAAAGGTCGCTGACCAACTGGTAACTCCGCTGCGTCCGCGGATGCTTGAGGTCCACTCTCGCGGCAATTTCACCACTCTGCAGCATCCGACCGATTTGCGACAGCTGGACTGTCTCGGTGAATCCGACCAACGGTGTCGATGAACCCCTGCGTTTCTGCATCGCGTCGGTTCTCGGCAAGGCGTAGAAAAAACAAAGGGCGACGGCGATGACGGCCGGCAGAATGAGGATGACTCCCCATCGGGGCGCCCATTTCCCCGCGTCCAGTAGCGAGACAATCGATTGTGGTGATCGCGTCAGTGATCGCTGCTGTGGCTCGTCCCTGGCATCCAAACGCTCGATCAGGGTCGTGTGAATCTGAAGCAAGACCAATCCGCCCACCCCAACGACCCCAAGCGGCAACAACAGCAGTCCGTAGATCAACGCGTCATTGAAAATGGCCGCCACGATCAATTGCAACAGGCAGAAAACCGCCAACTGCTCATAAATCCTGCGAGTCTTTCGCTGAAGCATCAACACCGCTTGCACCAACACCAACAACTCACCGACGGCGATCATTTGCAGATCAGGCGTCGAGGAAAAGATATCGATCAACCGGTTGATGCTGTGCAGGGCAATCCCTCCCAAGCAGAGATACGCCACGGTTGACGGGAGGGCGAACCAACCCAACAGGTCGACAAAGACCAAACCGAAAGTGGCAAAAAACACCGCGATGACCGGAAGGAATCGGGCCGCCGGATGGCCACTCAATGTCAATCCGCCCAGACAAGCCATGAGCGCGAAGTAGACATTTAGCTTCTTCTCAAATCGTTCGATCGTCGACACTTAATCCCCCGCGGCTTTCACAATCGCTTGTGACGATGGGCTCAAAGGCCGCGGGCCGCCCAGCACCGCCGGAATCGACGGCTTCGAATCCACCGCGGACTGACCTACCAGTTGATGGATCGATCCATCTTCAACACTCAACCAACGCACCTGCGAACGCGTCGCGAGTGTTTCGATCATACCGCGATACTCCGGAGGCATGGGTCGAACGCTTAGAAACAAGAGGTCTTTGGGCCGCCCGATCGTCCTCAGCATGGCGTCGACCGCTGGCCTAACCGCCGGTTGGGCCGCCGGCTTAGCTTCTGACAGAAGTCGCAACATCGCCACCCACTGCTCTCGCGAACCACCCGCCGCGATCGCCGTCGTCTGCTCCCCCGCAATGGCCAAACCGATCCGGTTACCCGGCATCGTCATCACCTTGCAGATCAAGCTCGCCGCCGCACTGATGACCCGTTCGTTCGAGGCATCCTCGGACGGGTCTCCATACGGATTGCCCGCGTCGACACCCAATGCCCGAATCTCGACCAACAGAAAAAGGTCGAAACGTCGCTGCTGTTCGAATTGTCGTACCGCCGGTTCATCGAGCCGGGCCGTCGTGCGCCAGTGAATGTGGCGGCGGCTGTCGCCCGCTTGCCAGGAGCGCAGCCCGAAAAAGTCGCCATCCTCCATGCCGCTTCGCCGCGCCGTTGTCGCCTGACCACCGGCACGACTTTGGATCGCACCACGCCACGCCGGATGCATCGGCAAAAGCTTGGGGAATACGTGGATCGTGCCGCGATCGGGCAGGCGAAAACTCGCCTCCATCAACCCGAATGGCGACAGCGTCGACACGATGGCGGGACCCAATTCGTATCGCCCCCGACGGGGAATCACGCATTCGTACTCCGCCTCCACCACGCTCGACTCGTGCAACCGACCAATCGCACAATTCCCCGAAACCGGGTCAAAATGCCCCGAGACCGAAGTCAGGTGATCCTCGATTCTCAACGCCCAAACCGACAACCAACGGTTGCGGTTGTGGACCAAGAATCGGACTGCGAACGGCTGCCCAGCGAACGCTTCCAACGGCAATCGCCGAGCCACCTCGATCGCTTCCATCACCCTCCGAGACCAACGCCACTGCGTGATCAATGCGGCAAAGATCAAACCCGCCAGAACGAGCGGCAAATTGAATGAGCGAACCGATCCACCCAAAGTCGCGAACACCCCCACGAGCAAGACATGCCATCCAAGACGGGTCAACCGAAGGCGAACCGACGCGATACGGGGGTGTGACATAAGCGATCGCTCGACCAATCAATCCTCTCATCCCACACGTCACTCGCGATCGGCTCGCATCACATCGGTACCGCTACCCGTGCGACCAAGTCGGTCACCTGCTGTTCAACGCTCCCTCGATCGCTAGCGGCGAGCACGGCATCGGGAATGATGCGGTGCGCCAATACCGTCGACGCGAGCGATTGAATGTCGTCTGGAGTGACGTAGTCTCGGTCGTCCGTGATCGCCCTCGCCTGACAACCACGGTAGTAACTGAGCGCACCCCGTGTGCTGACGCCGACGCGGATGCCCTCGGTTTGCCTCGTCGAGTCGACGATCTCGAGCAGGTATTCGACCAACGACTCATCAAAGGTTACGTCGCGAACAGCCATTTGCGCTTCGTGGACCTCTTGGATCGACGCGACAGCCGTCAGCTGATCGACAGGTTCACCACCGCGGTGCGTGCGCAGCACGTCGCGCTCGACCGATCGCTCAGGATAACCGATGCTCGTTCTCATCAGGAACCGGTCCATCTGGCTTTCCGGCAAAGCGTAGGTCCCATCGAATTCGAATGGGTTTTGCGTCGCAACCACCAGGAACGGCTTGGGAAGCGGATAGGTCGTTCCATCCACCGAAACCTGCCCCTCACTCATTGCTTCCAGCAGCGCGCTCTGAGTTCTGGGGGGTGCGCGATTGATCTCGTCGGCAAGCACAACGTTGGCGAAAATCGGGCCGCGGCTGAACTCAAACTCACGTGTATCCGTCCGATAGACCATGCTTCCCGTGATGTCGCTGGGGAGCAAGTCGGGTGTAAACTGAAGGCGAGTGAAAACGCCGTCGAGACTTCGCGCCAGCGCTTTCGCGGCCAGCGTTTTGCCCACGCCCGGGACGTCTTCCAGCAGCACGTGATCACCGGCCAACATCGCCACGACTAAAGAACGGACCACCTCGGGCTTCCCCAGCAACACACGTTCGATGTTTTCGCGAAGCCGCCGGGCGGTTTGGAATGCTTGCTGCATCATGCGGTCAGGACGAGTGGTATGGTGTGGCAAGCGGTGGTGGTCGGTCCGTTTCCCAAGGCACCAGCCTACCGCGACGGCCGGGTGGTGGGTATCCCACGCTCACCTAGGCGTGGTCCCGGCCACGACGCTCGAAAGGTGATCTCGTGGCGGACCGCAGCGGCTCATCTTGATCGGGACACAATCAGCTTCGCTGCCCGCTGGCACAACGATCGAGCCGACTCGGGATCGTCAGCTTCGGCGATCATTCGCAAGATCGGTTCGGTATTGCTGCCACGCACCAGTAGCCAACGGTCGGGCCAGGATAGTCGAAGCCCATCGCGGCGGTCGACCTCAGCACCCTCAAACTCGATGGCCAAGGCTTCGAGACACTCGCCCAAATCGATGCCGCTAAGGTCGACTTTTCCCTTGTGAATTGCGAGCGCCGGCAATCCATCGACGAGCTCAGCCAGCGTGCTCCGGGTCTCCACCATCAACGCGAGAACCTGAGCCATCCCGGCGAAGCTGTCGCGGACGTAGCCGATCCGTGGGTCGATCGGACCTCCGCTTCCCTCACCGCCATAGGCCGCACCCACCTCCACCATCATGTCGGCCACATTCGCCTCACCGACCGCACTTCGGTAGGCTGCCACGCCCGCCGCAGTCGCCAAACGTTCACTCATCGAACTGCTGGCCATGTTGAACACGATC
>JBGTCJ010000297.1:0-4692 GCA_041748895.1 Pirellulaceae bacterium | reverse complement strand
CGGGAGACGACCCACCGCCTCCGGAACGGTTGTTCATCAACCGCAGAATCACGAGCGAGCTGAATCGCCGACTTGGGCTGAACTTGACCGACGCGTTTTGCGGCTTCAAGGCCTATCGAACCTCAGCGATTGAGCGGTTGGACATTACCGATCTTGGCTACGCGATGCCGCTGCAGCTTTGGGTCCAGGCGGCGGCGGCGGGATTGAGAATCGTCGAAATTCCGGTTCCGTTGATCTATCTCGACCTGAATCGCTCGTTCGGCGGGTCATTGGATCATGCGGAGACTCGACTGGCCTACTACAATCGCGTGCTCGATGATGCGATCGAGCGTGAGGGTGCCGCTGGGCGATGTTTGCCAAGGGGCAAAGTCGAATTGCGGTGGAATGAGAGTTGAACATTACTGATTCGTATCGCGCCCCACGCGGCGATGGCGAGGCGTTGATCGCGCCGCCGCTCGGACGGGTCGTCGAAAGCACGACGCGGAACATCGATCGCGCGAAGTCATGGTCGGCGACATTCGGTGGCTGGGGGATTGATGAGCTTCGCGCGATCGCGCGCGAGCAATTGGTTCAGGCGGCACTTCGATACACGTCGGCTTATCGAAACGTGTTCCCGCTAATTGATTCAGCCGCCGGGCCGGGCACTCGCGGGTCGGGGTCGTGGTCGGGCGGCTCACGGCATTGCGGCGCGATCGTGATGGCGGGCCATCAACCGACTTTGTTTCATCCCGGGGTTTGGTTCAAGAACTTCGCGCTCGACGAGGCAGCGACGCGGCTTCGCCATGCCAGCGGTCGTGCCGTGGCGATCAATTTGGTGATCGACAACGACGTGGCCTCGGTTTCGTCGATTCGCGTGCCGAGGGTTGACCGCGGCAGCGGCATGATTCGCCAGGAATCCATAGCGTACGACCGATCGGCCGGTGGGATCCCGTTGGAGCAGTGCCGCATTCGCGACCGCGAGTTGTTTGATTCGTTTGGCGATCGAGTGGTCGAGGCAATCCGTCCCATGTCCCGCGATCCGGTCGTTGGATACCACTGGCCCGAAGCGATCGCAGCGGCCAACCGCTGCGAAAGTATTAGCTGTGCGATAGCGGCGGCTCGCCATGCCCTCGAAGCGCGATGGGGTTTGAACACGTTGGAGTTGCCCCTATCGGTCGCGTGTCGCGGCGAACCGTTCGCCGCGTTTATCCTCGGGTTGTTGGCCGATTTGCCCCGATTTCACGAGACCTACAACTCGGCGGTCTATCGCTATCGACAACTACATGGGATCCGCAGCGCCGCTCACCCCGTTCCGAATTTGGCTCGTTCGGACGACTGGTTCGAGCTGCCACTGTGGATTTATGGCGATGACTCGCCGCAGCGGCGTGGGGCATGGGCACGGAAACGCGGCGACGAGCTCGAAATCTCCGATCGACATTCCGATTCGCGTGTCCGGTCAATTCGTCTGACGTCTTCGGTCGATTGCGAACAAGCACGCGATCAGTTGAGCGGTCAATTGGGGCCTCGCTTCAAGCTTCGACCGCGGGCATTGATCACGACGATGTATGCAAGGTTGATCCTCAGCGACCTGTTCATTCACGGGATTGGGGGGGCGACCTACGACGCGCTGGGTGACCAGATCGCGGCCGAATTTTTTGGGTTGGAACCTCCCGAGATGATGGTCGTCTCGGCGACGATTCGGTTGACGAGTTTGGATCGGGAAAGGGCGACGCCCAATGCGGATTGGTTTCGCAACCGCATCCGTCAAACACGATTCGCGCCGGAGAGCTTTTCGGATGAAGCCGAGTTGCCACGCGAGCTGATTGAGGCCAAGCGAGACCTGCTGCGGCGCGTCCCACCCCGGGGCCAAAAACTCGCTTGGCACCAAGAACTGACTCGAGTCAATCGTGAATTGTCGATGAAACTCGATGGTCTTCGAGAGCGGTTGGGTGTCGAATTGGGACTGGCAAAACACCGTGATGCGTCCGACGCGATATTGCAGAGCAGAGAGCACTCGTTTTGCCTCTTCGATCGCGAGCGTCTTGCCGATTCGTTCAAGGCGATGCTAGGACGTTGATCGGAAAGTGATTCCCAATTACCGCTCGGAGTTTCGCGATGCATGCCCGCGGATGGTTACGCTGGACCTTGGCCATTCTCCCGTTCTGCGTCGCCGCTTCGGCGTGGGGTGACCAGCTGGCCGATCACGAATCGACGCGATCTCAGTCGACGGATTCAACGAGTCTGCGTGTCGCCACTTTCAACGTGTCGCTTTATGGCGATCGTTCTGGCGAGGTCGCCAGACGTCTGAGCAGCCACAGCGACTTGCAGGCTCGAAAAATCGCGGCCGTGGTCCAAACGGTTCGACCCGACGTGTTGTTGGTCAATGAGATCGATTTCGACTCCGAGAGCAGTGCCGCAAAATTGCTGAGGGATCACTACTTCGCCGTGGGTGAAGAGGGACGAGAAGGGATCGACTATCCCTACTTTTTCGGCGTCCCCTCGAACACCGGTGTCGATTCGGGGTTGGATTTGGATCGCAACCAAAGAAATGGGGACCCAGCAGACGCGTGGGGCTACGGGGCTTACCCAGGTCAATACGCGATGGCCGTGTTCAGTCGTTTTCCGATCGATACCGCCGCGATCCGTACGTTTCAACAATTTAAATGGGCAGAGTTACCGGGAGCCCTGCGTCCGACCGATCCAAGTACCGGCGAATCCTACTACAGCGATGATGTTTGGCAGAAGCTGCGTCTCTCAAGCAAGAACCACATCGACGTTCCGATTCGCGTGGGTGATCAGACGCTCCATCTGTTGGCGAGTCATCCGACCCCGCCTGTCTTCGATGGGCCTGAGGATCGCAACGGCTGTCGAAATCATGACGAGATCGTCTTTTGGACGCACTATCTCAGTGATGCTGAATTCCTTTCTGATGACAATGGAATTCAAGGCGGCTTAGATTCTCAATCTCAATTTGTTTTGTTGGGCGATCTCAACAGTGATCCGGTCAATGGAGAGGGACGCCGCGAGGGGATCCGAAAACTCCTGCAGCATCCTCGCTTGATCGATTCTCAGCCGATTCGCACCGGCCATCGATCGGTCGATTCGGCGAAAATCCCGGAGCCAGGCGATTATCGAAAAAGTCATCCCGCACTCGACACTGCCGATTTCGGACGTGTCGGCACGATGCGCGTCGATTTTGTTTTACCAAGCTCCAATACCCAACTGGTACGTGCGAGGGTATTCTGGCCGAGCCCAGAGTCTCCCGAGGCGAAGTGGCTCGATGCAAGCGACCATCATCTGGTATGGGTCGATATTCATCTGCAATCGCGGTAAGGACGATAGGGTGCTTTCCTGAAGTGATAGCTGATCGGTCTGAACCGCACCTTTCTATTCTTGTCGTAGTCCGACCATGAATCGATCCATCTGCCGTTGGGGGCTAATCAGCACCGCGGCAATCAGCCGCAAGAATTGGAAATCGATTGCGGTCAGTGGTAACGGCGTGATCACGGCTGTCGCGAGTCGTGACCGGGCGAAGGCCGAGGGCTTTATCGGCGAGTGCATGGCGGAGGTACCCGTCTCCCCATGTCCAGCCGCGGTCGCTTCCTACGATGAGTTATTGAAACGCGATGACGTCGATGCGGTTTACATCGCTTTGCCCACCAGCCTGCGGAAGCCTTGGGTGCTTCGCGCAGCGGAAGCGGGTAAGCACGTTTTGTGCGAGAAACCGATCGCCTCCTGCAGCTCAGATGCCGTGGAAATGGTGACGGCGTGCCGCGATGCGGGCGTGCAGTTCATGGACGGCGTCATGTTCAACCACAGCGCTCGATTGGACGCGATCCGTGAGGAACTCGAGCCTGACGGCGCGGTCGGTCCGCTGCGACGCATCACGTCACACTTTTGCTTCAGTGGCGACGATGCATTCCAGCGGGACAACATTCGTGTGATGAGCCAACTCGAACCGCACGGCGCCCTGGGCGACTTGGGTTGGTATAACCTTCGCTTTACCCTTTGGGCGATGAACTACCGAATGCCCGTGTCGGTGGTCGCCCACACGCACAAGTCGCTGCAGGGCCGTGGAAGTCCGGAATCGGTACCCGCGGAGGTTTCCGGAGAACTGTTCTTTGAGTCAGACGTTTCGGCTCACTTTTTCTGCTCCTTCTTGGTCGAGAACCAACAGTTCGCTTTTCTCTCGGGCCGCGGGGGCTACATCGCCGTCGACGATTTTGTGCTGCCGTTTTACGACGCCGAAGTTACCTGGAGTCGCCACAACCATGTGCTGGAAATTGACAATTGCCGCTGGAACATGCGGCGTCACGCGAGTCGTCGCGCCGTGGTTGAGTATGCCAGTGGAGAGGCAAACTCGCAGGAGGTTCGCATGATTCAGTGCATGAACCGGATCGTGCTCAGCGGTGTGCTCGAGCCACATTGGCCGGAGATCGCTCTCAAGACGCAGCGGTTAATGGATGCGTGCCGACGCAGTGCCGACGCGGGCGGCGAACGTGTCGAGGTATTGTGACGCCATTTCGTTGGTGTCACGCAAACGGATAGATGCTCCTCGCGTTGTTTGACTTATCCCCTCCTCCCACCCCCACCGACTCGCCATGTCCGCGCTGATCTCCTTCATCTTCTTTACCGGCCTGGTTGGTCTGCTGACCTATTTGATCACTCGGGGGAAGGAGACGGAGACCGCCGTGGGATACTTTCTGGCCGGAC
>JBGTCJ010000296.1:0-3055 GCA_041748895.1 Pirellulaceae bacterium | reverse complement strand
ATCGCGCGCTCCGCATACGCAACGGCGGCGTTGGCCAAAGGGGACTTGGACCTCGCCCTTTCGTTGCTCGATTCGACCCAGGTGAAACACGGCGCGCTGATCAAAAAGATCACGGCCGCGCAGCGCGAGCGTGACGCTCGTCATCACCGACTGCGGAGTTTTCGCCAACTTGCGGCGGTTCTCCTGATTTCCATTTTTGGCGGAGGAACATACGCGTTTTTACGCGTCAGCGCTGCCAAACGGGAGGCGGAACAATCCCAGGCGGAAGCCAGAGAGGCCCTAGGGGAGGCGGAGAAACAGACTGTAGAAGCCAACTTGCAGCGGAATTTGGCGGTGGGTGCCAGCGAGCGTGCCGCCCAACGCGAGGAGGAAGCCAAGCAAGCGGCCGAGGACGCTGAGAGGGAGCGTGAGAAGTCGGAAATAGCCCGTGCCGATGCGACCGCCGCACTGCAGCGGGCCGAGGAGGCATCCTACAGTTCTTCGATTTCATTAGCGGTCAACAGCATCGCCAACAATGCCTTTGGCGATGCGCTGGCGGTACTCAAAAACCTACAGTTGCGAAGTGAGCAATCCGGTCTGAGAAACTGGGAGTGGGGCCGTCTGATGTACCTCTGCCTCGGCGGTGATCCGCAGTCACCCCGGGGGACCGCCGTTGACTCATGGGAGCTCGGCGCCGAGGTCACGGCCGTCGCCGTCTCGCCCGGTCTGGATCGAATGGCAGCACCGACGATGAGTGGATCGATTCACCTTTGGTCTCGCGATTTGTCGGGTGTCGATCGCGACTGGGTTCCGCTAGCGGTCATCGCCAGCGACGTGGTAGTGAACGATGTCGCATTTTCTCCCGACGGAAGCCGTTTGGCGGCTGCGGGAAATGATGCCGTGATCCGGTTGTACCGGGTGGATGAGCCCCAGGAAGAGCCTCAAAAGCTGATGGGACACCGCGGCGCCGTGCTCTCGCTCGACTTCTCACCCATTGCGAAATCGCCGCTACTGGCGTCATCCTCTGCCGATCGGACGATCAAGCTTTGGGAGATCGATTCCTCGGATCTGCCGCAGACGATGGTGGGACACACGGGCGAGGTCTGGTCCGTGGCGTTCGATCCGCAGGGTGAGCGATTGGTATCGGCCAGCGAGGACTACACGTCGAGAATCTGGGGCGTGGTTTCGGGCAAAGAGTTTCAGCGGTTCCGCGAGCACCACGAACCGGTTTTTGCCGCTGCGTTTTCTCCGGATGGCCGGTGGGTCGCTTCGGGTGGGTACGACAAACGTGTCCTCATCTGGAAAGCCGACCGCTTCGAGCCGGTGGAGAGCACGTTGGTTGACGAAGTCGCCATGCGTCTTTCGGGAAATGCAGATCCCGTCGCCGATGGATCCATCCGTCAACTGGTCGGGCATACAGCCAGCGTTCGGGCAGTCGCTTTCTCTGCCGACGGCCAGTCGTTGATGAGCGCAGCGCGCGATAACACAGTACGCATTTGGAATATTTCCCCGCCAACTACTTCGAGTACTCCGGATCGTTTACGCGAGCGGCTCAGCGCGCCGCAATCCTTCGGACCCGACGCCGTCTCGAGCCAGGTGTTGCGGGGGCATGGCGGTTGGGTCAGCGGCTGTCAGTTTCTTGGACCCGATGAAATCGTATCCGCGTCTTACGATGGGAAGATCAATCTGTGGCAACCCAGTTTGTATCGAGAGATTGATCGGCTCGACGGGATCGACCGCCCGGTGCTTTCCGCCCGATACTCACCCGACTCTCAGCGAGCGGTTTTGGCGTTCGACGACGGCACCGCAGGCATCTGGGATGTCCAGACCGGCCACCGGATCTGCCTCCTCCAAGAGGGGCATGACTTTCTCGCCACCAACGCCCTGTTCCTCCCCGACGGAACTCGGCTCGTCACGATCGCGGGTGACAACACGCTTCGCCTCTGGGACGTTAGCAATGGCAACGAAATTTGGGCAATCGATGGGACGGGGCGCCGAGGCCTGTTGGCGATGTCTGCCGATGGGCAGAAGCTCGTGACAGGTGATAGCGATGGGAAATCGGCGCAGATCTGGGACGCGCAAACGGGAGAGCGGATTCGACTGCTAGAGCCGCCGCGGCTGAGCGAACTTGCAGGGCGGTTCCCCAACCTGCCGCATTCCGAGTTGAACCAACAGGTCGCGGACGTCACCGCAGTCGGCTTTTCGGCCGACGGTCGATCGGTCATCACCGGTGACAGTGCCGGCGGCTGCACCATATGGGAACTCGGCACCGAAGCGGCGCCCAAAATGTTTCGCGGTCACGATCGCGCCGTATTAGCGCTCCACTGGATTTCGAGTAGCGATGTTTTGCTGACGGCCAGTGCCGACGGGTCGGTGGCGCTCTGGGACGCTCGCGCCGGTATCGAGTTGCCGGGCCCAAGATTGGTGCATCAGGATTCGGTATCGCTGCTTTGTGTTTCGGATGATGGCCAAAGGGCGTTAACCGTCGCCCCAAATCGCAACGGCATTCAGCAGTTGCATCATTGGGACTTGGCCGACCGGAGCCTCCTGTCCACTCGTGCCGTCGATTCTCAGGCGATCGCAAAACTCGATCAACCCAACCATCCAGATTCGGCGCGGTCCAGTGAAGCTTCCATCGATTCCGCTCAGCAGTCCATCTCGATCAATTCCATCGCCTTTTCGCCCGACCAGTCCGAAGCGCTCGTTTCGATCTTCAATACCCGCTCGGCTCGCTACGATATCCGCCAGTGGAATTTGGGGGATGGCGAATTGACTCGCTTTCGGGATGGTGAACTTCGTCCCGGACTCGTGTTCTCGGCCGTCTACGCGAGAAACATGGCCCAGAGAATTTTGACCGTGGGTGGAAGTGGAGCGAGGTTTTGGGATACGGAAGAGGGACGCGAGTTGATGAGTTACCAACCTCATGGCGCGGTCCTGTCCGTCGATTTTTCACCCAGCGGCAATCGTGTGGTCACTTGCGGCGCGGATCGATCGATCAAGATTTGGAGTGTCGACCCGATCTCCAATCGATGGAGTTCTGAAGCCAAGTTGATGGGGGTTCACAGTGGGTTGATCC
>JBGTCJ010000295.1:0-5148 GCA_041748895.1 Pirellulaceae bacterium | reverse complement strand
GAACCGATTGACAATCTGCTTAGTCGCTCTTTAATATTCTGCACTGTGGGACTGCTGTAAATCCAGCAGTGCACAGGTCGGTTAGGTAGCTCAGTTGGTAGAGCACTGCACTGAAAATGCAGGTGTCGCCGGTTCGATCCCGGCCCTGACCACTTGCTCGATGATGGCGACCCGGGTGAAAGTGCCCGATGCGGTTTTGGGGGAAGGCTGGACAAAGCCCCCACCCCCTGAGGGAACGACCGTAACCCCCTGCTCATTCAACGGCCCTGTTGAATGTCGATCGCCATCAAGCGTTGCCTGCTGGTTCGGCGACCTGGCGAGCTTCTGCGGTCGTCCGCAATCTTTTTCCATGAGGGGCGAACAGGTTCGGTCGCATCCAACCCCAACGGGCCATCCGAAACTGGACGGCTGTCCTTAGACAACCCAAGCCGTAAATGCACGACCGGCGAAAGTTGATCGAGGATGCTTCCGCGAAGTACTTGGTCGGACAGCTCACCTCTCCGAGGCGGTAGTCAAAGTAGAGGATCTGGCAGAGCATTTGGTTGTCGAAAACGAAATCGTCCGAGTTCTCCTCAAGGGGCAACGTCTCCAGGACCCTCCGCGAAAATGCCCGGTATCCCGTGTGGAACTCGGTCAGTTTGGATCCTAAGCAAAGGTTTTGAACCAGAGTCAACGCACGATTCGCAATGTACTTGTGACGCGGCATCCCGCCGGACCTGGCTCTGCCGCCGAGGATCCGACTTCCGATCACACAGTCGTAGAGCCCATTTCCAATCATCGAAACCATGGCCGGGATCAGCAGCGGGGTGTATTGGTAATCCGGGTGAACCATGACAACGATGTCCGCTCCTAGATCGAGTGCGGTTCGGTAACAGGTTTTTTGATTCCCGCCGTATCCCCTGTTTAGCGGATGAACCACCACGTGCAAGTCGAGCTCACGGGCGATCCGCACCGTCGCATCGGCGCTGCAATCGTCAACGAGCACGATCTCATCGACGAGGTCACGAGCGATCTCTTGGCAGGTCCGCAGTAGTGTTCGCTCCGCATTGTAGGCCGGCATCACAACGACCACTTTGAGACCACTGTACATCGCGCATCGCCAACTAGGTTTGATCCGGTTCACCACCGCATTGCCGCACGGGCGTGGTCATCCGAGCAACGGCAATCAGGGTTCCGCCCCGCCCAAGTCGACCGCTGGCCCATGTGGGTAACGTCATGACGGCCATCATGCTCGCCCCTAGGCCAAGGTTCAACCAGCGGACCGGCCAGCCCACCGAAGTCCGACGCCCCGTTAGCATCCGGAAAAACACATTGGGCTCGCGCATCAAGCGGTTGAGCCCGCTCTGCACCCATCCCATCAAGTCGTACTCGAACTCCGAGGCGTTCAGAAAGGTTATCTCCATACCCTGAGTCCGGAAGAGCTCTTCTAGCGACCGGCGGCTGTAGTGAAAGAGATGCCTCGGAACGTCCCAGTGCAGCCAAGCCGAACCCGCCACAATCGCAGAAGCGCTTCGGGCGTCGGGCACGGCCAACAGCACGCATCCGCCGGTTGCCAAATTTTGCTTGAGTCGCCGGACTACCTCGATCGGGTCGGGCAGGTGCTCCAAAACATGCCAAAGCGTGATGCAATCGAAGGGTGGCCGGAGTTCATTCCAACTCTCGACGACGTCCAAACCCGATTGCCGGGCAAGCTTGGGGTGGCTTTCCAATCCCGTCACTCTCCAGCCCGCGCGGCGCGCGGCCAGTAGAAAGCTGCCATCGCCGCAGCCGACGTCGAGCAGTCGCCTTTCGCTCAGCCCGCCGCTCACACGATTCAACAGACCAAGCCGTCTTCGGTCGCACCAGGTCCCCGTTACCCCGTGTCGATTGCCGTAATAGTCCTCGGTGTAATAGGCACTCAGGTCGTCAGGGACAGGCAACGTCAACCCAAGCTCACAACGGGGGCACGCCGCGATCCGATAGGCTCGGTCACTTTCGCTCGCCCGCAACCGGTCGAGTCGAACCGCCACACCAATGTCGCACAGTGGACACAATGGCAAAGTTGTGGTTTGCGAAGCGTCGCGTCGCTCAGTGTCTGGCAAAGTCATTGAGCTCCTCATCAAGAATCGCGACTCGCGAACCCCTTGCGGATCTCCTGCGGATCAGGGGAGGGTGAACGATTTTTGTTCTCAAGTTCCGCACGTTGTTGGGGCGTTAGGAATCGCGTGGGCTGACCGCGAAGCAACAAATAGAGCTTCGCCGTCTCTTCGAGTTCCTCCGTCGCGTAAACCGCCGTCTCGAGACTCGGGGCTGCGATCACCGGGCCGTGGTTGGCAAGCAATAGGCTGTGCGTCGTCTCGGCAGCGGTCGCGACGGCTTCGGCCAATGACCGATCTCCCGGAGCGAAATACGGAATCATCTGCAAACGACCCACTCGCATGACGTAGTAGGCCGTGATCGGCGGCAACACATCTTGAGGGTTGACCTCCGTGAGGCACGAGACCGCCACGCTGTAAGTGCTGTGGAGGTGAACCACGGCTGAGTCTTGACCGCGACTTCGGTACACCGAGGCATGAAGAAACCATTCCTTCGAAGGCTGGTCACCGCCGATCAACGCGCCGCTCGCATCGACCTTCGAGATTCGATCGGGGTCGAGTCTCCCCATGCAAGAGTTGGTCGGGGTCACGAGCATTCCCCCGCGGAGGATGGAGTCGGGAAGCCGGACGCTGATGTTGCCCGAACTCCCGCTGGTCAACCCACGATCGAATAACGATTTTCCATGGAGGCAAATGGCTTCTCGAAGTTCGCGTTCATTCAAAACGGTATCTCCAGGGCGGCTTCAAAAAAGGAATCGTCTCCAAAATTACCTGACTTGAGCGCCAACGCGATGGAGGGCTCGGATAGGGACCGGGTCCATGGAACGCCCGGGCAGATGGGGGGACCGATACGAAGTGCCCTGATGCCCAGCGCCGCGACGACCGAGCCGGACGTCTCGCCGCCAGCAACGATCAGACGACGAACGTGATTTGCATCGACCAGCGCCCGCGCGATGCGGCCGTGCAGCGACTCGATCGCCCGAGCCGCTTCCGCGGCGCCATGCCGTGCCTGCACAACGCTCAGTTCCTCCGGTGAGATGGTCGAAAAAATCATCCTCGGCAGATAGTCTTCGGAAATATCACTCGCCCACCGAAGCACGCGCTGGAGCACCGCATCGCAATCGGCGATCGCTTCGTCGACCGTAACTTGAAGCCAGCGACAACGAGGCTTGATGGCCTCGATCTGCCGCCGTGTGGCGGGCGAACAGCTTCCCGATAGGATCCAATCTCCACCAACTGCGTCGACCGGGCTGGCCGTGGCGAACGAATCCGGAACCTCGCATTCCGCTGGACCCCCGCTCGCCAAAAAATGACTGGCGATTGCCGAGCCCCCGGTCAACAAGGTCCAACCCTCGGTCGCACGAGCGATGCTCTCGAGATGGGTTTCATCGCAGGCGTCAACGACCACCAGAGCAACCCGATCTCGCCTCAGTCGCTCGAACGCATCGGCGATAGCCTCCTTCCCCAAGGCCACGACGGCGTACGGAAGCATTCCGACCCGACGCTTGGTTTGCCGCTGCAGCCACCTTGGCAGATTGGCGTCGGTCATTGGATTGAGCGGATGATCTCGCAGTGGCGACTGGTCGAGCAGCTCGTGACCAACAAAGAGGTGACCCTGATAGACCGTCCGTCCGTTGCGAGGAAAGGCGGGACAGAAGATCGTCTGCTCGACTCCGAGCGCGTCCATCAACGCTTCCGAGACCGGTCCAATGTTTCCCTGAGGCGTCGAATCAAAGGTCGAACAATACTTGAAGAAGAAGCGATCGCAGCCGGCAGCGACCAGGTGTCCGAGCGCATCGATCGATTGTCGAATCGCGTCGTCCGGCGCCACCGACCGGATCTTGAGCGCCACGACGACCGCGTCAACATCGCCCATTCCCTCGAGATCCATGGCAGCCAATCCGCCGGTTCGGTCTGACACACGTCGATCTTCATCGGACGACGTTCGGGGAGCGTCCAACCACTGGAGGACCCGCATCCCTCCACTGACCAAATGACTCGCCAAATCTGTCGCGCCGGTCACGTCGTCGGCGATGCATCCCCACCGCCCAGCATGTTCCCTTCGCGGATCGTTCATGACGGCGTCCACGACTCGATCGCGATCGCACGGATCGGTGACCCGTCGCCACCGGGAAGGTGCAGGGGGAGCCCGACAAAATGCACCGTGTCCTGCGTCAATTGGTCGAGGCGTGCAAGACCTTCGACGACCAAAATGCCGCCGCGAAAGAGCGTTTGATGAACCTCCGTCAGTTCGGCCATGTTGTTGACATCGGCGACCGAGGGCGGCTCGACACCAATCATCGCGACACGCCGATCGACCAACCATGTTGCCAGTTCGACCGAAATTCGTGGAAGTTCATCGCGATAAGCCGAGGTTCCGAAGCGATGGTACCAATCCGTGCGAAACAACAATCGCGAGCCGGGCGTGATTTGCAAGTCGTACGAGGCGAGATCCTCCGGAGTGATCAATCGCTTCGGCTCGATCGGCGCGAGCTGAATCACGACGGCGGGACCAACACACACTTCCAAGTCCTGGCATTCGATGGTCGCACCGTCGGGGAGAAAATGACGCGGCGCGTCCAAATGGGTTCCACAATGCGAATAGAGCGACAGCGTCGAGGAGTTCCAGCCATCGACTGCTAGCCGCGTGGCGACCGAAACCTGAACGCCACGCATTTGATCCGTGATTGGCAGTGACAAATCAATGATTCGCATCGGTCGATCCTGATGATTCGGGTGAGGTCGATGATTGCGGGGTGATCGATTCCCAAGCTCCGGTCTCGGCGGAGCGGTAAAGGGCCTCTTGAACCTGAAGGTTTACCAGGTACCGCGGGCCATCGGTTTCGAAAGGCTCTTCGCTAAGCAACTTTTCGACGAAGTGCCGCTGAGTGGCGTGAACGCAATCGCCTGAAAATCCGTGCCGCGAAGGCACGTACGCGTGCCCCGCTTCGGGTCGCCCCAGCGGCTGAACGGTGATCGCCCCGTCGTCATGAAGACGGATCGATCCGCCACACGCCTCAACCAAAAGCTCGCCAAACGTGTATCGCGGATTGGCCGCCGTCGACTCGTTGAA
>JBGTCJ010000294.1:0-1705 GCA_041748895.1 Pirellulaceae bacterium | reverse complement strand
GAGTGAGGCCGGTCGAGACGTTGGGCCGAAATGTACTCCGCTACTTGCTACAGGAAATTACGCTTGGAGCTTCCACTGTCGCTGCGGAAGCGATGATCGATTGAGTGTCGGTTCGGTCCCTTGCGACCGCGTGCTGGGAATTTTTAACGATCGTGAGGCTAGTGCGACGAAGCCCCGTTGGGATCGATGGCCACTTCCCAAGTTTGCTCGTTCACGTGATCTGGAGGGGACGAATGAGATCATGTCTAGAGCGGCCACGGTGACGCTCGTTGCTCTTTCGTAGACCGTCGCCAAGGATGGTGAAATGAGTCGTTTCGGGCTGATACTAGCGCTATTGTTGGGAACCGCATCGGGCTGCACCTCCACGGGGGGCGGATTTTCACTGTTTCCCGCCGGCAGTGTGCTGACAAACCAGGCGCGTGAGTTGCTGGACAGCTCATCGCGAGCCGCACCGCTGCCGCGGGAATTGGAACGTTCGGTTTTGCACGCGCATTTTCTTCAGCCCGGGGACATCGTGGTTGTCGAGCCCGTGCGGCTTGATAGCGACGTGCGACTGCTGGCGGACCAGCGCGTGATGGCTGATGGAACAATCGATCTGGGTGGTTACGGCCGCGTGATCGTAGCTGGACTAACGCTGGAAGACGCCGAAAGGCTTGTCGAACAGCGGATCATCGACGCGGGAGGTGATACGACCCAAATCAACGTCCGGCTGGTCGAGCCGCAACAGGTCTACTACGTGCTTGGCGAAGTCAACTCGCCGGGCTCATTCCCGCTTGTCGGATCGGAAACCGTGTTGGACGGGATCTTGGCTGCTGGCGGACTGACCGATCGAGCTTCGCCCTGCGACCTGATTTTGGTCAGGCCAACGCCGCCACCGAGTTGCCGCGTCACGTTGCCGATCTGCTACCGCGCCATCACACAACTCGGCGACACCACAACCAATTATCAGTTGCAACCGGGAGACCGAATTTTTGTCGCCACGCGGACGTTGTGTGAAGACCTCGCGTTCTGGCGAGCCAGAAAGACTTGCGACCGGTGTTGCAAACCTCAGTGTCCGTGCCCGAGCCCAGAGATCGTCGGCTACCAGAATCCGATCAGCGAGTACCTGCCTGCCGGTCCGGTCCCGGTCGAGTTCCAGGGGGAAATCGGGTCGGGAGGCGATTCCCAAGTCGAAGTTCCGCGTGCCTTCGAGCCACTTCCGCAATCGACCCGCCGCACTCCCTTGCCCTCGGCTGCCGATCCGGCCGCTGCGCCGCAGCCCAGTGAACCTCGGCAACCTGATCCCACGCGTCCCGACCCATTCGCAGGCGACGAATTCTTCGAAGAAAGGGGACGGGGGTAGTTTTTGCTTCACCGCTTTCCTGGTGTGGGTCTCTTCTTTGGCCGGCCCACGGGGCGTAGCGTAAACCAGATACCATGTCTCTCAGCCACCTCCTCAGTCCACTGGTCATCTCCATAAGGCCTACCTCGATGAATGCATGTTCGGATGGCTGACAACTCATTCTCGCTGAGCGGTTCGTTGACTCTCTGGTTCCAGTTCGCTAGGCGTGGGATGGGCCAAGGTGAGAGTATTCGCGGCAGTGGTTCAATCGACTGGTTCCATCGATAGAGTGAACCATAGGGCCAGTCCTCTGCTCGTTTGACCAGCTTGGCTCGAAGCGGATTTCGTTCGACGTAACGACAGAGGGTGTAGAAGTGAGAGTCA
>JBGTCJ010000293.1:0-2698 GCA_041748895.1 Pirellulaceae bacterium | reverse complement strand
TCGCAAAACAACGTGCTAAGCAGCGCCCAACAAAAAAAGCCTCCCAGCGCGAGGACGCCCGAACGGGCGCGACCCAAATTCCAATTGCCGAAACCGCTGATCGCCCAACCGACCAAGAACGCGATCGCGATGATCCGGCTGTAGTTACCCGCAGGGACCGACCAGTGCCACAACGATTCGGGGCGAATGATCGAAAAGCAGACATAGATCAGGAATCCATAATACGGGCGGAACAGCGCGATGATCGCGCCGCCGTAGGTCATCAGAAGGGTGAAAACCAGTCCCAAGGGAGGCTATTGGCTAACGGGGAACTAGGGATGGGAAGCTCGTGAATTGGTGACTCCATGCCACACGATCTACCAACTCTCCAGGGCTCCGCGATCTGCAGTGGGGTGGATACGGATGATTGCGGTGCGGACTTCGTTCCGTTGGGTGACACGTTCATGCCCCGTCACAACCAATCGATTTGGCCCGAAGTTAGTCTGTACGCGCCCACTGGCAAGCGAAGTAAAGTTGCAATCGAACGGAATCAAGGTGGTTCATTACGGTTAGGACGAATAACGTGAGGGCGAGGGTGCAGGCAAACGCTACGGAAAGAGCTGTGGGGTCTCGAGTCGGTCAAGTGGCTCTACCAGGCGCTGGCGCCGGCGCGTTGCCATTCCGCAGGTTGGTGCGCTCGCGGTGAGATTTCATCCCAGCCCTAGAAAATCGCTCAGCGGTTGCAGTTTTGCATCCCAACTGAAGTGCTGTTGGACGTGTTCACGGGCCGCACGGCCGACGCGGTTTCGATGAGAGGCACGCGTCACCAAGGATTTGGCCATCTCGACCCACTGCTCTGGAGTCGTCGCCACAAGCAACCCTGGGCTGGGATCGATGCCCGTCGCGGCTTGGGGACTTGCGATCACGGGTCGCGCCGAAGCGAGCGCCTCGAGCACTTTGTTTTGGATACCACGAGCGATTTGAAGTGGGGCGATTGCGATGTCGGCCGCCAGCAAATGGCCGCGGACATCGGGGACAGGGCCCACGACATGAACTCCCGCAATAGTCCCCAAGGCCAACACATCAACCGCCGGCGACCGGCCCACGATATCGATGTGCGCATCGGGCCAAAGGTGGCGGATACGCGGCCAAATTTGGCGACAGAACCATACGATCCCTTCGGTGTTGGGTTGATAATTGAGCACGCCAACGAAGACGAATTGTGGGTTGCCACGTCGAAGAGGGGTGACGCTGGCTGGTTCAACCGCGTCGGGTGCGAAGTAGTCGGTGTCGACACCATTGCAAAGCGCGCTGGCCGTTTGCCCTTGATGTTGCTGCTGGAACAGTTCTGCCTCCTGCTGGCTGACCAACACCACGTGGTCGCTGGCGTGGGACAGTCGTTGTTCCAATTGATGAACTCGGCGCGCCTCGAGCGTGTAGAGCCACTTTTTCAAACCAACGCTGGCCGCTGCATAATCCCGCCACTTCTGGCTGTCGAGATCCACCAAGTCGAGCACAACTTTGGGGGGACGTCGGTGGAGTGCACCGAGATAGGGTCCCATGCTGCTGCAATACGTGAGCACGGCGTCGAGCGTGTTTTGCCGCGACCATCGGGATAGCGTCTGATGCATCGCCCGCGAGTGGAAAGCACCCTGCGTGGCTGATCGGCGAATCGCCATCTGCGACGCGGCACCGATCAGACGACCACGGCGTCCGATCCGGTGCACCGATACCTCGCCCCCACAGAGATCGCGCACATGGTCGATCTGTTGGGCCGTCGGATCTTCATCGGTGGTGCATGCCAACCACACTCGCGATCGACGGCTGAGGTATCGCAGGATTTGGTAGGAACGAATCCGGTCACCGCGATCCGGCGGGTAGGGAAACCGGTGCGTGATGAGGAGACAATTTTTCAAGGTCGCATCGCACGACGAGGCATGCCATCCGAAGGACTGAGCCGCCGCTACCGGTTCGATCCGAGGTGTGTCGAGCGAGGTTGATAGGTCTGGCATGTTGATACGATGTCGATGCACATCGTCCCCTCCCTCGGCGCGGACTTCGTTCCTTTGGGTGACGGGCGTCACCTTTTAGGAAGTGAAAAGGTTGTGATTGAAAAACGGAATCTTGGGGCAGAAGCTTTCATCAGAGAGCGGCAGTTCACGGTTTGGCGACTCTCGGTGCTCCATCGTTTGGTATTCGTTCGCCCGCTCGTTTGGGTGTTTCACCCGCAAGGTGTGAGCACGCTGAGGGTTGACGGTTCGGTCGCATGCACTAATCACGGCGAGGATTTTTGCATCGGGGCGCCTGCGGTTAGGGCTGGGATTGTTTGGCGTGGCTTGCTTCGTTGTGGCTGACGGATGCGAGCTCGTTTTGCCGCCGATAGTGTTCGAGCGTTGCCGCGACGGTGTCAAACCGCGAGGCTCCCAACAGTCGGCCCAATTTGGACTCGGTCCGGCTCAGACCAACGTAGTGCCGGAATCGATTTTTCCAGCCTACGTCGGGAACGCGTGGTTGCCCAGGATCGACCTCCCACGGATGCACATAAAACATGAATGGATGGCGTCGAGCATTGACACTCGCTAAGCCACGGAGCGTGACGCCGAGCGGATAGAGCCGAAAGTAACCACCGCCGGCGATGGGGAGGTTGTACCGTCCCAATTGCCAAACCGATGGCGGGAATTCGGTAATCGTCCCAGAGCTCGTCAGGATCTCGTGCGGT
>JBGTCJ010000292.1:0-1994 GCA_041748895.1 Pirellulaceae bacterium | reverse complement strand
CGCTCTCGACGCCGTAGTAGCTGGTGGCTTGTCCCTGATCAGGTGACATCCGCTGCAGGCCATGGACCGTGCCGCCGTGGACCAATTGCAGGTCGCCGCCGGCCCGTTCGACGCGGATCACACCAAAAAAGTTTCGCGTCGATTCGACCATGGAGGGGTTGGCGACGCTTCCCGCCGCACCAATCGAGACAAGCGGTAGGAGGATCGCGACGATGCGAATCGCGCGGCCCGATTCCCAGTGATAAGTGGCTACGCGCCACCCGCGACAGGTGATCAGCAGAATCAGCGCCATCGACGTTGCGACGGTTGTTATGAGCGGTTGCTCGGCGTAGCTGTTGAACCACATGGGGCACAGCAGGGCGATGGTGATCCCTCCGATCGCACCGCCAGCCGAGAGCAGCGCGTAATACAGCGTCAACTGAGTCGCGGGCGGTTTGACCCGCGCCACTTCGCCGTGACAAAGCAGGCAGATGGCAAGCAGGAATAGCATCGATGCGACCGCGTCGACGGGCAATTGCAGCGACCCGGGTAACGTATGCGACAAGCGACACGCGATCGCCAGCGCGATTGCCACAGCCGAAGTCGTCTTGGGCCAGTAGAAGCGTGGTGAATCGAAGCAGATGATGAAGCTAACCAGGTAGAGACTTAGCGGCATGATCCAGAGGAAGGGGATCACGGCGACATCTTGGCAAACGTGGTTGGTGGTCGTCAGCAACATCGCCGACGCGAATGCGGGCAGCGCGATCCATGACATCCATCGCCGCCACTGCGAGAGGGTCACGAGCGAATCGTTTGCCCCGGCGTCCTGTCTGGTTTCGATCGTCACCTGGGTGGCCGTCCCGCTGTTTCGGATCAGGATCACGGCAAGCAGCATCTGCACGGCGACAAAGCCGACGAACAGCGCGGACCAGAACGTCGATTGGCCTTGGATCGAAAGCGAAGGTTCGAAAACGAAGGGGTAACTGAGCAGTGCGGCCAACGAGCCAAAATTGGAAACGGCGTAGAGTCGATAGACCTCGCGATTTGGGTTGCGAAGGCTGAGCCAGGACTGCACCAGGGGGCCGGTGCTACTGAGCATGAAGTACGGCAATCCGACGTGGACCATCAAGATGGTCAGCAGCAGTAGGGTCGGCGACTCGTCCCCGCGAGGTTGCCACGCGTCGGTGGGGAGGATCGGCAGCATAGCGACTGCCGCAACGAGCAAGGTCACGTGGATCAGAACCTGCACCCGGGGCGAGAGGAAGGTTCGCAGCGCGTGAGCGTAAAGGTAACCGGCAAAAAGCAGCAGTTGAAAAAACAGCATGCAGGTCGTCCAAACCGCCGGCGTCCCACCAAACCATGGCAAAACGCACTTGCTGATGACCGGTTGAATCTGAAAAACGAGAAACGCCCCGAGCAGTGTCGCAATCACGAAGGGGAGTGTTTGGGTCGAAGGCAATCTCAACATCGATACCCTGTCGCGAGGCGGGCTGGTTCGCCAAGTTCGGCGTGGCGGATGCCCGGTGAGGCCGAAGGTGTGGTGTGGGTCGTGTGAATTTTCTCGAATAATCGGAAGACTCGCCGCACCCAAACCGTTTAAAAACCGTAGCTCACCATTGACCGTCAGGGCATTTGCCTTGGACTTCCTGCAAAGTTTGGCTAACCCTCGGACGGACTTTTTGGCATAATGAGTTCGACCCGCGGCGCACCACTCTCGCTGGATACGCGCACACTTCACCCCCCTTTCGCCGGCTGGCACCGATGAAATCATTGCTTTTTCGCATCTGTCTTACCGTAGCTCTTTGTGTGGCGATTGCCGGGAGCGGACTTTGGTCGCCTTTGAAGACCACGGCCGCGCCGGCGGCAACAGCCGCCGAGGGCAAGTCGCTGACGATCGGATCGGTGGCTCCCCCGCTCGATATTGAGCACTGGATTCAAGACGGCAACGGATTCTTCCAGCCCGTTCAGAAGTTCGAGGCCGGAAAGGTTTACGTTGTCGAGTTCTGGGCGACCTG
>JBGTCJ010000291.1:0-7055 GCA_041748895.1 Pirellulaceae bacterium | reverse complement strand
ATTCGCTGCGAGATTCGTGCCGGCCGTCGAGGTCGTAGCGATCAGACACTTCGCCGATCAGGTTGACCGCTCCGCCCGGTTGGGGCACTGCAAACGCCTGGCTCGCCGCCAGCTCGCGGAGATCGATCGCCAACTCGAATCTACCCTCGCGATCGGCATCGATTTCCGCCCGCGTCGTTGACTTGACCGCGTCAATGGCCGGCGATTCCTCAAGCGTCGCGTCGGTCGTGGCTGCGGGAAGTGCGACGGCGACATCGATCCCGGCGCGGTCAATGCCGTAGTCATCGCTCACGCGCCCCTCGACCGGAATCCGCGCCGCCGCCGTCACCGCCGACCCGATCCCTCGGAGACGCATCTCAATCTCGGGGCGTTCGTCGACAACCACGCCCAAGTAGTACCGATAAGGAAGCTGTGCCGAAATGCCGCTGCGATCGCGTGGAACCGCAACGATCGTCGCACCCTCGCGAAGCCCGTTCAATGTCAAAAAGAACTCGCTGCCATCTTCAGAGATCGTCGCCTTGACCGGTTCCACATTTCCACCCCGAGTCACGCGCAGATCGACGTCACTCAGCGGACGGCTTGAACGCCCCGTTAGCAGCACCTGTGACCCCTCACGAACACGCAGCCCCGATTGGTACTCGATGACCCGCTGCGGCGGCACCGAATCCGTATCGTGCAAGTAAGGTGGGTCGACCGTAGCAATGGTCAACTGCGTGATTGCCGGCGGCTCGACCGCTTCGATCCGATAGCTGTCCAGTCTCGCGTCTAGGCCGCGAACACTGATCGTCAGACTCTCGCTGAGGCCGGTCAGAGGCGGACCATCGAGCACGAACGACTGCAACCCATCGGTCACGCGACCGACGCGGCGCATGTTGGCCTGTCCCCGCGTCCCATCATCGCCCGTGTAGTAAACCGTACACAGGTCGGGAACGATCCGCCCATCGGACCTCGCAGCGATACGAAGCGCGCCGCTCGATCCACGCGGCAGACGAAGCCGTCGCTCAACGAACTCGATTAACCTCGGCGGCGTCTCATCGCCCTCATCAGCCGAGATCGTCGGCAATTCGATGCCTACCATGACCAGCTCCGCCTTTCGCGGCCAGGGCGAGTCAGTGAGCAGTAGCAGCCGACCGGTCGCTCGTGCGGCCGCGCCGGGACTGATCACCGCAAGGGCGACCAAGGCGAGCAGCATCGGGATCACCAGCCCGGTCTTGCGGGCCAAGGGACGCCACCGAAAGATTCGCCTCCAGTCGACTTCACCCACCGCCGATGCCGCTTCGGCGTGAACCCGGCGGAGTAGCGCCGGTGCGCAGGCGTCACCCGATCGGTCCGGACGACTGAGTTGGACCGCCGTTACCAACCGCCCGTCAAGCGCCGGATGATGACGCTCGACCAGCAGAGCGAGTGAATCGTCGGGCAAGGGTTTGCGAAGGCGTCCCAGAAGTAACCGCAGCGCGACCACCAACAACATCCCAAGGACTACCATCAGTAGGGCCACGCGGGCAGAACGAGGCATCTCGGTTCCACCCATCCGAACCGGCAGGAAGTCGATGGCAAGGCCGATCCAGAACGCGGCCAGGACGACCGCGACCATCGCCATCAATGAATCGGCGAGGATGTACTGCCGCACGCGACGTCGCAGCGAAGCTAGGAGCGTGCGGAGTTGAGGGTCGAGCGAAGCCATGGTTACGATTGTGGCATGGGTCTGGGTAGATTAACAGCGGCACATCAGTTCGCGAACCAAGAGGGATCCGCCGGTCGGCACTCTATGATTGGCACCATGAATATCACTCGCACGATCGAAACCGGCGAGTTCCATTGCCCGTCTTGCGGGTCACTGCGGGAGTATCGCCTGCGGTCGCGTCGTCCCTTCCTGACCATTTACTTTATCCCCGCGGTACCGATCGGCGGCGCCGAATTGATCGCACAATGTCGGCAGTGCCACACGAACTGGGACGTCAGCGTACTCGATCCCGATGCCGCTCGGATGGCCGAACAGGTTCGCGAGAAGCGGTTTCATGAGGAAGCGATGCGCGCGGCGACGCTGGCCGTGATCGCCGATGGCGAGATCACGCCAGCGGAAATTGATGGACTGTTGCGGGTTTCGGACCACCTGCTCGATGAACCCCTAACGCGTGAGGACCTTGGATACCTCTGCTCGTCCGCGATGCAAAACGGCGTCACCGCTGACAATTACCTCCGCACGGTCGCCAAGAACTGGACGGCCGAGCAGCGGTCGTTCGCCCTTCAAGCGATCTTCGTGGCAATCACTTCGGAGGGCGCTCCGACCCCTGAACAACTCAAGGTCGTTGCGAAGCTTCGTGATCCGCTCGATATGACCGACGGTGAATATCAAGCGGCAATCGAGGCCGCCATCGACTGGGAGTGACCGCAGCCGGCCGCAGGATTACTCGTGACGAAGGGCTTCGATCGGGTTCATCTTGGCGGCACGGATGGCGGGATAAAGCCCGCTGATCAATCCCACCGCAACCGCGATTCCTACAGCCAAAGGGATCGTTCCGTAAACAATGGTTGGCTCCGCCTCGCGAATCGCATCGGGCAATGCCGCGAACTTCTCAGGCGAAGTTTTTCGCACCGCGTAGATCAAAACTCGCCACATCGGGGGGCCGAGGAAGCCAAGCAAGATCCCAAGTGCGGCGCCGGCAAAACTGAGCACAATGGTTTCAACCAAAAACTGGCGAACGATGTCACCCTGTTTCGCACCCAAGGCTCGGCGCACGCCAATCTCCCGGGTCCGCTCGGTCACACTGGCCAACATGATATTCATGATCCCGATACCACCCACGATCAACGAAATGCAGGCGATCAAAACTCCAATTCCCAAAAACATCATTCGCAGATTTCGGGCCTGCTCGAGCAATTCCAAAGGAACGACGACGGCCACGTCGTTCATCGCCGCGTGACGCGGAAGGAGCAGTGACTCGACCATGGCCGCAGTTGAGCGAACCTTGTCCACGCTGCCGACCTGCAGCGTGATTTGGTTCAGCTGCATAATCTCGGTCTCGAACTGACCGCTGCGGCGAGTCTGCACCACATCGCCAATCCGCTGTCGGAGCGTCTTGATCGGTATGTAGATATCACCCGAAAAATCCTGAGAATCGAGCGATCCACCGATCGCCGCCGACGCGTTTCGATGCTCAAGCACACCGACCACCCGGTAGTAATCTTTGCTCTCCGGGGCGTTGACCCGTTTACCGATCGGATCCCCGTAGGGAAACAACTGATCCGCGACTCGAGCGGCAAGCACGCAAACCGAATCGCCGCGCAGGTTGTCGGCGTCGCTGAGGAATCGCCCAAATTTTGTCTTCAGGTGATTGACTTCGGCATACTCCGGCGTGCACCCGACCAAACGCCCGTCGAGCGTTTGCCGCCCGGCCGTGAATTGTCGACGAATCTCCCGGATCGGCAGGGCGCTGTCGATCGTCGGGATGTTGGAGAGGATCAAATCGAGGTCGCTGCGAAGCAATCCATACTGCGCGGCCATGCCCGACATTTTCTCCGCCGGAGGCTTGATGCTGCGAACGATGATCGTGTTGGCACCGAGCGACTCGATCTGCTTCTGAACCACGTCGCTGGCACCCTGGCTGACCGCGGTGAGCACAATCACAGCCCAGACGCCGATCAAAATACCTAGCATCGTCAAACCGCTACGGAGCGGGTGAAGCATGAGGCTCTTGACGCCAAGCTGCCAGGTTCGAAGCCAAAGCATAATGCCAGTCCTCAGTTCTTCCGTTGTGCCAAAGCGAGAACGTTATCGTGCTGACGCTTTCTCGCTTCGGCACGACTTTCCTCCGAATTCTGCCGGTCGCTCGAAAGCAACCCGTCGGCTAGCCGGATGACCCGCTTCGCCCTCGCCGCGACTTCATCCTCGTGAGTCACCATGATGATCGTTCGACCCTCGGCATTGAGCGCATCGAACATGCCGAGAATTTCTTCCGTGGTGGCCGAATCGAGGTTACCAGTCGCCTCGTCCGCCAAAACGAAGTAAGGGTCGTTCATCAGGCTGCGGGCGATCGCGACACGTTGCTGCTGGCCGCCCGAGAGCTGCATGGGACGGTGATCCAAACGGTCGCCCAACCCGACCGATTTGGCTAGCGCGACGGCCCGAGCGGTTTCCGCCGCGCCGATCCGACCTTGGTAATAAAGTGGGACGAGAATGTTCTCCACAACCGTGTACTGCTGGATCAGGTTGTAGGACTGGAAAATGAAGCCGATCCGGCGACTGCGGATCTCTGCCAGTTCGTCGTCGTTCATCAACGAAACGTCGTCGCTGCCGAGGAAGAAGTTCCCCTGGGTTGGTTTGTCGAGACACCCGAGAAGATTCAAAAGTGTGCTCTTCCCGCTGCCCGATGGCCCCATGATGGCGACGTAATCACCCTCGGGGACATCAAACGAAACGCCCCGTAGCGCGTGCACGGTCTCGCTCTTGAGGACGTAGGCCTTGGTCAAATTCATGATCGAGACTGCCGCCAACTTCGAGCCCGCCGGAGGTTTCGCCGATGCGGTAACCACCGAAGCCTCAGCGGCCAAATCTGCCGGGCTCACCGAGACGCTGTACGGTTCCATGCTCATTACTCTGCCCCGCTCGATGAACCGATCACCGGTTCGATGCCTCGACCCGAATCGGTCGATGCTTGAGCCGCGATTCGCTCTTGAATCGACGCCCTCAAGGCCTCGATCCGCTCCGAGCGAGTCAGGGCAGCGGGTGCTGAGTCGCTCGTGGTCGCTGACGCCTCCCCTTCGGAGGACTCAATCGCGGCCCCATCGCGAAGTCCGGGTTCGCCACGAGGTGAAGCTCCCAGATCGCCTCTGGCATCAGGTCCTCCGGGTCCGGAACCGGGGGGCCGACGGCCGCCGGGACCACCTTCGCCTAGACCGCCTTGACGCGGACCGCCGTCACCGGGACCACCTTGACGCGGACCACCTTCACGAGGAGCACCGTCTCGAGGGCCGGCGCCCCGCGGCCCAAGTTCCCCCGATTCGCCAATGGCGGCACGTCCGCCCTGCGGTCCCAATCCCCCCGCCGAGGGTCCGTCTTCCCCTTCAATGAGCGAGCCGCCGGTTTCTCCGGCCAGACTCGTATTGTCTTCTCGCTCAATCTCAGGGAGATCCATCAGCGACAGATTCTGTCGAACGTTCAGGACAACCTTTTCGCCCTCAGCGATCCCGGCAAGGATCGACGCGTGGCTGTCGTTGGTGGCTCCCAACGTGACCTCTCGCGTTTCAAACTCGCGATCCCCGAGGCGTACGAGCGAATAGGTTTGGCCACCGTGCTCGTAAACCGCCTGGATCGGAACCTGCAGCGCGTCCGGGATTTGCTCGACGAAAATTTGAACTTCCGCGGTCATCCCCGTGCGAATCGTGTCGGGCGGATCGATGATCTCGATCGTCGTCGCGTACTGCTTGACGGACGAGCTGTACCAACTGCCGGGTTCGGCGTAGCGATTGACTTTGGCTACACGGCCGATCAGCTCCATGTTATTGACTGCGTCGACGCGAATCTTCGCCGGCATCCCCTGGCTAATCAGCGTGATCCGCGATTCATTCACCTTGGCCCTGACTTGCATCCGTTTGGGGTCGGGGAGTCGCAAGATCGTCTGTCGCTCACGAATGATCGCCCCCGGTTCGACCACGAATTCGGCATTGCCACCGCGACTGCTGTACTGGTTGGCATGAATCACGACGCCCGCGGCGGGGGCCGTAATCACGCACAGGTCGATTTGCTCCTGGATGTCGCGAAGCTCAGCCTGCTCTTCCTCGAGCGATCCCAACGCGGCAGCCAACTGGGCCTCGGCCGAGTCGATCGCGCTGTCGAACTGGACAAGCATTTTTTGGCGCGTCAGATTTTGCAAAACACGCAATCGGTTTTGGGCACCTTCGAGCTGATTTCGCGCGTTGGCCACGGCAAATTGGTCGGCCTCCAACTGCAACGCCTTGACCAGTCCCTTGGCGACCAATCGCTCGGAGCTGTTGAGGGCGAGCTGCGCCTTGCGGAGCGATTGTTCGGCGATCGCCATCTCGCTGAGGATCAACTTTTCGTCAGTGTCGTAGAGGCCCTCGAGGTACTCTTGACGAGCGATTTTGGCCTGTTCAACCAACGCCTCAGCGGCCGCGACATTGGCCTCGGCACCGATCACGACCACCCGTTTCTCCTTGAGTGACATCTCGAGCGCCGAGGAGTCGAGCTCGACCAATTTTTCACCCGCTTCCACCGCGGTCCCCTCATCGATCACCCACAGCAAGGCGGTACCCGAGCTGCCGCCTCGCGAGCGGACACGACACATGATGTCGACGTTGCTGGTGCTTTCCAGCTCCCCCTGCTCAAGCACGATGTGATCGAACGGGCCTCGACGCGCCGCTTCGACAATCAGATCGGTGCGAATCGCGTTGGCTCGAGATTTCTGCCAGTACCACAACCCACTCCCGGTCAACGCGCCGGCCATGACCAACAACACCAACAAACTGGTCAACAGGCCACCGGACCTACGCCGCGGGCACCCGCAACCTTGAGAAAGGCGATGCCGGTAGGACAAACGGGGGAGGCGTTGCATAGGAATCATCCAGAAAACGCGTTCGGCGGGCGGGAAACGAGGCGGGAGCGGTGATCGGGGAGTCGCGAAAGGCCGGAATGCTTTCGAAATCGAACCGAATGCAGGACCTTAGGCGCGCTGGGTGTCAGCCCTAACGACCGGCTGCCGACCGGCGGCTAGAAACCCCTTTCTGCCACCCTACAATCATACTCTGCAGGCGAGATCCCCTTCTACCATCTATCTGGACCTTTCGTGCTCGATTCGCATGAAAATCAGGACAAAAGGGAAAGCGACAGACCAGCGATGCGTCAAAACAGGTCTCACTCGTGCAGAGCGTCGTTACCGTTTGAACCCCGCATGAAGGGGCACGGGCCGCTGCTGAGGTTCGAATTTGCCGGATACGCGTCACCTCATGGCGACGCTTCACTTGGTGAGAATCAATTTGCCCTGACGGGTTCGTCGCAGTCGATAGATTTGACCGGCATTCTCGATCCAGATTTCCTC
>JBGTCJ010000290.1:0-4036 GCA_041748895.1 Pirellulaceae bacterium | reverse complement strand
ACTGGGCGAGTGCTTCGGCTTGCAGCCGTCCGACCGGCGTGATGGAGGGATCCTCGATCCGCAGGTAGTTGGGACGAGCGTTGTTCTCGCTTTCGGCATGCCGAATCAGATAAAGTTGCATATACGAAAAGGGGTCAGACCCCAAAAATGCGAAGCACCCTTCGGGCCATTTGGTTTTTGGGGTCTGACCCCTTTTCGCCGAACGCGTAAATTTCAACCTGGACGGACCGCTAGGCAACCGTTTTCGCCACCGAAGCGGGAAGCGAAAACAGCGACTCGACCTTGAGGATCGCATAGTCATCCGGGAACGTGTGAATCGCCTGAACCAGCATGCTGGCGCTGCGCGTCTCGATATTCACATAGCTGAGGGCTCCGAAAGCAAGCCGCCCGCTGCTTTCAAAGCGATGTAGCAAGCCTTCGGTCGAGTCGCCGGAAAGCTGTTGGTTCACCATCCAAAACATCTCGGGGGCGACCGAGTCGAGATGGAAGTTCGTGCGATAGACGATCCCCCCATGACATTCGGCGCTGTCGGTCCGGCTGCCCTTCAACGGCAGCGAAAGCAGGCAGCGTTTGGTCGGGAGCGGCTGACAAGCACTCGTGGCCACTTCACACAGGGTCACGCCGCGGCCTTGCCAAGTCACAACGTGTCCACAATTGGTAATATCGACTCGCGCTTCGTAATCGCTCCTGCGAACCGATCGCGACTTGTGAACGCTGTATAGCTCGGGGTGCAGAGAACGTCCGAAGACTCGGAAGGCGAGTTCAGCGATTTTGGGGCGAACCGAAAGCACAGTACGAATCCCGGCGGAGCATTAGGAAAGGGAAGGAAAAAAACGGAGCGAACAAGTGCGAACAAGGTTGCGAATCAGACGAGGTCGATCAGCAGCGGCGATTGCTCGCTTGCTTCCCGCCGTCGCATTATAGGCAGCCAGTCGCAGATCGCCAAAGAGCGTTTACGCCGAACCGTTTGTCGAATATCCTTTAGCACATTTCGCAACCGATTCGTCTTGACAGCGGGGCCAGCATCGAGTTGGCGCACCGTCGTCGCGTTAGCTCGGATCCTATCGCACAGTCCCGCCATGATCGTTGTCATCGATAATTACGACTCATTTACGTACAACCTGGTCCAACGACTCGGTGAGATCGATCCCGCCATCGATCTGCGAGTCGTCCGCAATGACCAAACCACGCCGCAGGAGATTGCGAGCTGGGGGGTCACGCGACTGTTGATTTCACCCGGCCCTTGCACGCCCAGTGAAGCGGGCATCAGCGTCGACTGCGTCCGCCACTTCCTCGGCAAGATCCCGGTGTTGGGCGTTTGCTTGGGCCATCAGTCGATCGGCCAGGCGCTGGGCGCTTCGATCGTGCGTGCCCCAATGCTGATGCACGGCAAGACCGACGCGATTGCGCACGACAACAGCGGGCTGTTTAAAGGAATCGAGTCGCCGTTTATCGCCACCCGCTATCATAGCCTGGTGATCGATCCGCCGACTCTACCGGATTGCCTGATCGCCAGCGCCTGGAGTGATCTGGGACCAAGCCGCCAAATCATGGGCGTTCGTCACAAGCAACACAAATTAGAGGGTTGGCAATTTCATCCCGAGAGTTTTCTCACCCAACCGGGAACCGAATTGCTGAAACGCTTTTTGGCCTGGTGAGCCTTGTCGATTCCGCTCCCCGCCATGACAATATCAGCTCTTTTTAGCTTCGCTGACTCTCGCCAGGTTTCGTTTTGATGCTCCGTAGTGAACCCGCCGTTTCGCTCCTTCCCGACCTGATCCGCGAGCGGATTTTGCTGCTTGACGGCGCCATGGGAACGATGATTCAGCGGCTCAAGTTGGATGAACAGGCGGTTCGCGGCAAGCGATTCGCCAACCATCACAAGGACCTTCGCAATTTCCCGGATATTCTCTGTCTGACGCATCCCCGCAGTATCACCGCGATCCACGCCGCTTATCTCGAAGCGGGCAGCGACATCGTCGAAACGAATTCCTTTGGCGCCTCGGCGGTTGGAATGGTCGAGTTCGACCTGCCGCTGGAACTGGTTGACGAGATTAATGCCGCGGCGGTTGCTTGCGCACGCGAGGCGGTCGACCAGTGGAACGAACGCACCCCGGATAAGCCGCGTTTCGTCGCCGGATCGATCGGACCGACCAGCCGCCAGATGGCGATCAGCGTCGACCCCAACGATCCGGCAAATCGGTCGGTCACGTTCCCCGAAATGGTCGACAGCTATCGCCGGCAAGTCGCTGCACTGGTCAACGCGGGCGTCGATATCCTGCTGCCCGAAACCGCGATCGATACGCTCAATCTGAAGGCCTGTCTGTTCGCGATTCGCGACTATTTCGACGCTGGCGGACGACGCGTTCCGGTCATGGTCAGCGGCACGTTTGACATGGGCGGCCGGACCTTCGTCAGCGGACAGAGTATTGAGGCCTTCGTCGCCGCGACCGAACATTTTCCTCTGTTGTCAATCGGCATGAATTGCGCTTTGGGGCCCGACGTCATGAGGCCGCATTTGGAGGAACTGGCCAAGGTTGCGGTTGTGCCGATCAGCTGTCACCCCAACGCCGGCCTCCCCAATGAGATGGGCCAATTCGACCTGACGCCTCCCAAGATGGCCCAGTACATCGCCGATTTCGCAACTAACGGCTGGCTCAATATCGTCGGCGGTTGCTGTGGCACCACGCCGGATCACATCCGCGCAATGGCCGAAGTGATCAAGCATGTCAAGCCGCATCAAGAGCCGGTGGGGCCAGTCTACACGCGGCTGTCGGGCCAGTTGCCGATGGTCATGCGGCCCGAAATCCCGTTCACGATGATCGGCGAGCGGACCAACGTGACGGGCAGCCGCGCGTTCGCCCGCTTGATCCGCGAAGACAAGTTCGAAGAAGCGGTCGAGGTCACCCGCCAACAGGTCGAGAACGGCGCCTCGATTATCGACATCAACTTTGATGACGCCTTATTGGACGGCGTCGAAGCAATGACGCGTTTTCTGCGACTGATCGCGGGCGATGACGTCGCCGCCTCGGTCCCCGTAATGATCGATAGCAGCAAGTGGGAGGTGATCGAAGCGGGGCTCAGGAATTGCCAGGGCAAACCGATCGTCAATTCGATCTCTCTGAAGGACGGTGAGCAGGAGTTTTTGCGCCGCGCGCGTCTGGTCCGCCAGTACGGCGCGGCGGTGGTCGTGATGGCCTTTGATGAACAGGGACAAGCGGCCGATGAAGAAAATAAAGTTCGAATCTGCAAGCGGGCGTACGACCTGCTGGTCAACGAAGTTGATTTCCCACCCCGCGATATCATCTTCGACCCCAATATCCTGACCGTCGCCACCGGGATTGAGGAACACAACAACTACGCCGTCGATTTCATCAATGCCGTCGGCAGGATTAAGCAGGTGTGCCCTGGTGCGAAGACCAGCGGCGGGGTGAGCAATATCAGCTTCAGCTTCCGCGGCAATGATCGGGTCCGTGAAGCGATTCACAGCGCGTTCCTGTTCCACGCCGTCAAAGCGGGGCTGGACATGGGGATCGTCAACGCCGGCCAGTTGGAAATCTACGAGCAGATTCCCGCGGAACTGTTGGAGCGAGTTGAGGACGTGCTGCTCAATCGCCGCCCCGATGCCACTGATCGGATGTTGGAGATCGCCGAAACGGTCAAGGGCGGGACGAAACAGGCTTCCGGCGAAGATTTAACCTGGCGTGAGCAACCCGTTGCTGCACGGATCACGCACGCCCTGCTCAAGGGAATCGATAAGTACATTGTCGACGATACCGAGGAGATCCGCCAGCAGGTTTCACGCTGTCTCGATGTGATCGAAGGTCCCTTGATGGATGGGATGCAGGTCGTCGGTGAGCTGTTTGGCCAAGGCAAAATGTTTCTCCCCCAAGTCGTCAAATCGGCTCGAGTGATGAAGAAAGCGGTCGCCTACCTCGAACCGTTCATGGAGCAGGAGAAGATCGACCTGGGTATCGAACAACAGGCTCACCGCGGCAAGTTCCTGATCGCCACCGTCAAAGGGGACGTCCACGAT
>JBGTCJ010000289.1:0-5409 GCA_041748895.1 Pirellulaceae bacterium | reverse complement strand
GGCACCTGGATCGGCCGTGAGCGTCGCACATGACAAGGCCCCTGGTGGAGCGTTCCGCCGCCCTCGGACAGAGATCCCCGCTTCACTTTCCCAGCACAGAACCTTAGTCAACGAGTAGGTCATGATTCCCGACGACGTCCTGATGGATACCGAAGAGCGAATGGACAAAGCGATCGCGGTCCTCAGCCACAACCTTTCCGGAGTGCGCACAGGCCGCGCCAATCCAGGGTTGGTCGATTCGCTTCGCGTTGAGGTTTATGGGTCGCAGACCCCGATTAAGCAGCTCGCTTCAATTGGCACGCCCGAGCCGCAACAAATCGTGATCCGACCGTTCGACCCGAGCGTCATCAAAGAAATCGAAAAGGCGATCGTGGCGGGCGACCTTGGACTCAATCCTCAAAGCGATGGACGAATGATTCGCCTCAACGTCCCGCCGCTATCGACGGAGGTCCGGAAGAAAATGGTCGCGAGAATCAAGGAGCTGACTGAAGAGGCAAAAGTCAGTATTCGAAACATCCGTCGTGATGCCAATAAGGCTGCCGACGTCGCAGAGAAAGAGAAAACGATGTCCGAGGACGACCGCGATCGTCTCAAGGAAGAAGTCCAAGAACTGACGAAAAAGTACGAAACCAAAGCAAGTGAAATGGCCAAGGCGCGTGAGGGTGAGGTGATGGAGGAGTGAGTTTACGGCGCATCAACCGCGGGTAGCGCGAGTGGCCCTCCGCCGTACCGATCGTGTTTCCAGCCAACTCGCAGTGAACAAAGAAATGGCCGACGACAGAACAGTCGATGCAAAGTGTCCCGTGTGTGGGGCCAGCCTGAAAACTTCGTCGGGTTCGACCGGCGGGCGGACCCTCTGCCATGCGTGCGGCGAGAAGGTTCTCGTACCAACAGCCGCTCTGACGGATGACGAAGATGACGCTTGGCTTACACTCGATGACGACCTTCTCCCATCGTCGAAGTCGCCCATCCCTTCGCCGACGACGCCTGCTTCGGCAAGCGTGAAGTCCGAGCCGCCGCTGACGATTCCTGGAATCGAGGTGGAGGATTCGCAGGCTCGAGTGGGGTGGAGCGGTGACGCCGCACCACCGCCCCCGCTAAGTGAACACGACATGTTGGCGCTTAGCGGCTTTGCAGACGATGAGGATCAAGCGGCCGCCCCCATGCGGCGAGTTGATCCTCCCGCGGCAAAACCGGGCGAATCGTTCCGCGTTCGCTGCCCGACCTGCGATTCGCTAAGTTACGCCAAAGTCGAGCAGGTTGGGAAACGAATCCGCTGTTCGGATTGTCACTCGCCGATCGTGGTGCCACCGCCCCCCAAAGTCAAACCGAAGTACCAACCCGATATCGACGCGGCAAAGGCCTATACCTTTCAGGAGGAGCCCGACATTGATCCGGCGACGTCGCACCAACGGGTGGCGGACCCGTTTCGCAAGTCAGCCGACGAGTACTTGCGGAAGGCGGAGATGGAGCAATCGGTCGAGGAACCTGATGATTGGGAAGTGCCAAGCATCCGCGAGTGGTTTTCGGGGTTGTTCACGATCTTCCGCGACCCCAACGTGGTCGGTCATTGGTTGGTACTTTCCGCGTTGGGCGGGGTTCCTGCTGCCATCACGGCCTCGCTCGAGAGTCAAGTCTTGGTCGTGGGATTGATGGTCGGTGGTTGGTTTTTCGCGGCGATCTTGGTGGCCTGTGGGTTCGCGATCCTTCAAGCCGTTGCGAACGGTCAACCGCGGGTAAGCGAGTGGCCGATCTTTGACCCGGCCGAATGGTTCGCTCAGGTGATGGTCGCGGTCTCGGCGCTAGCGGTCGCGGTTGGGCCGGCGTGGATGCTCGGATCTTTTTTGTTTAGCGGATCCCTTGCGACGATCGCGGTCGCGATGGCGTCGCTGTACCTTCTCTTCCCCTTCGTATTGCTCTCGATGCTCGACGAACAGAGCGTGTTTGTTCCCTTTTCGGCTCAGGTCAGCAAGTCGGTGACGCGGATGAGCGAGCAATGGGGAGGCCTCTATTTTTCCTCGGGCCTGCTGTTCGCCGCACTGTTCTTTATCTACCTTTTCTGCTCGGTCCAGGGTCCCGTCGTGGGCCCATTGCTGTCCGTCACCGCTACCGTGGGGGCGACCTTCCTATACTTTGCCATGATTGGGCGGTTGGCTTTTTTGATTGGCCAATCGGTCAACGCGGCACCGATGGTCAACGACGTCGAGCGATCACCCAAGATGCCCGATTGATTCTCATTGCGGCGGGCGTGTCACCAACGGGTAGTGGGTTTTGACCGGACGGGTAGTGGGTTTTGACCGGAAGGATCAGGAATGGGTTGGGAGGCTTGGTTAACGCTTTCGGTTGCTGCATCTTTGCTGCTCGGACTCTCGCTGAGGATCGCATCGACCGATTTGCTGGCGATCGCGTGTTTGGGTGTGCTGATCCTCGCCCAGAGCTTGACCGGAACGCCACGGTTGCCCGATTCGACGTCCGCGGTAGCCGGCTTCGGCAACGAGGGGCTGGTGACCATCGGGTTGCTGTTCGCCGTGGTCGCAGGGTTGGAATTGACCGGTGGGACCGAACTGGCAACCGGATGGTTGCTCAAGCGGGCCCGCACCCTGGTCGGCGCGCAATTGTTGCTGTTGACACCCGTGGCGATCCTGAGCGCATTTCTCAACAACACACCGGTGGTAGCCGCGATGCTGCCCGCGGTCAATGACTTGGCCAAACGGGTGCGGGCGACGTCGAGCCAATTATTGCTGCCGCTTTCCTACGCGACGATTCTCGGTGGCATGTGCACCTTGATCGGGACCAGCACCAATCTGTTGGTCCAGGGAAAGATTGTGCAGGAAGGGCTTCCCCCCCTGGGGTTTTTTGCGCCGGCAGCGGTCGGCATTCCGGCAACCGTTTTGGGCATCGTCTACATGGTGCTCACGTCACGGTGGTTGTTGCCGGCCCGAAGCCCTGCGGTTAGTGCGGGCGACGACCCACGACAATACACGGTCGAGATGATGGTCAAACCGGGCGGCGCATTGGTCGGTCAAACGATCGAGGCCGCGGGACTGCGTCACCTCTCGGGACTATTTCTCGTTGAGATCCAGCGTGAAGACGATGTGCTGACCGCGGTCGGCCCATCGGAACGACTCCGGCCGGGCGATCTCCTGGTGTTGGTCGGTATTTTGGAGAGCGTCGTTGACCTTCAAAAAATCCGTGGGCTGACCCCGGCGGACAATCAGGCGCGAAAGCTCGGATCGCCCGCCTGGCAACGAAAGCTAGTCGAAGCAGTCGTCAGCAGTCGCTGTAGCCTGTTGGGTAAGACCATTCGCGAGGGCCGCTTTCGCACCAATTATGGCGCTGCTGTGATCGCGGTGGCGCGGGGAGACAAGCGTCTGCCCGGAAAACTGGGCGACGTTCGTCTGGAGGTCGGTGACGTGCTTTTGCTAGAAGCGTCACCCACATTTTTGGAGAAAAGTTCGCAGTCGCATGACTTTTTCCTAGTCAGCGACGTGCCCGGTGGTGTGATTCGGCGCCCCGAGCGAGCTTGGGTCTCGCTCGCTGTGTTGGTCGCGATGGTCTTGGCCGCGACGCTCACTCCGATCTCGATCCTGACCGCTGCGCTTCTGGCCGCCGTCGCGATGATCGCACTTCGGTGTTGCACGTCCGAGGAAGCGCGACAGGCGATCGATTGGTCGGTACTGATCGTCGTGGGCGCTGCGATCGGCATTGGCGAATCGCTTCGTCAAAGCGGAGGGGCGGCGGCAATCGCCGGCTTTCTGCTCGACCTCGCCGGCGGAAACCCACTCTGGTCGCTGGCCGCGGTCTACTTGGCAACCATGCTATGCACCGAAATGATCACCAACAACGCCGCTGCGGTGCTGATGTTCCCAATCGGCATGAAGGCCTCGATCGCATTGGACGTTAGCCCCTACCCGTTCATCCTGGCGGTCATGATTGCGGCGTCGGCGAGCTTCTCGACGCCGTTCGGATATCAAACCAACATGATGGTCTATGGATTGGGGGGCTATCGGATGACCGATTACTTGAGATTTGGCCTCCCGCTGAACGTCCTGTTGTTCGTGCTCGCGATGCTGATCATCCCGCTAGTTTGGGTGTTTTAGACCTACGAGGGCCGCGGCGATACCCTTCACCAATCGACGGCTCAGAAACTACACTCGTCGCTAGACGATCCGCGAACCCGAGCGGCCCCCGTCCCAGTGTCACACCCACATCCGTTACGCCCGCGCCCAACATGTCTGAAACTCAAAACGTGGTCGGCGACTACAGCCTGACCCACCTGCGGCAACTCGAAGCCGAAAGCATCCAGATCATCCGTGAGGTGGTTGCCCAGTTTCAGAAGCCCGTGATGCTCTACTCGATCGGAAAAGACTCGGCGGTGTTGGTTCAGCTGGCGATGAAGGCGTTCTATCCGGCCAAGCCGCCGTTCCCGCTGTTGCACGTCGACACCACGTGGAAGTTCCGCGAGATGATCGAGTTTCGTGAGAACTACGCGCGGAAAGAGCTCGGTCTCAACCTGATCGTGCATATCAACGAAGAGGGCAATCGGTTGGGGATCAAGCCCTGGGAGGACAGTGAGCGGCACACCGAAATCATGAAAACCGACGCGCTCAAGGCCGCGCTTGACCAGCACGGGTTCGATGCCGCCTTCGGAGGGGCGCGTCGAGACGAGGAGAAAAGCCGTGCCAAAGAGCGGGTATTTAGTTTCCGCGATGCCAAACATCGTTGGGACCCCAAGAACCAACGGCCGGAACTTTGGAACCTTTACAACGGACGAGTCAATAAAGGTGAATCGATCCGCGTGTTCCCGATGAGTAACTGGACGGAGTTAGATGTTTGGCAGTACATCCACCTCGAGAAGATCCCCATCGTCCCCCTTTACCTTGCCCAACAGCGGCCCGTCGTCAACCGCGGTGGAGTGTGGCTGATGCGTGACGACGAGCGGATGCCACTGCTGCCCGGGGAAAAGGAAGAAATACGCAGCGTCCGCTTTCGCACGCTCGGTTGCTACCCTCTCAGCGGTGCCGTCGAATCGGAGGCGAAAACGCTTCCTGAGGTGATCCAGGAGATGTTGCTGGCCAAAACCAGCGAGCGTCAGGGACGGATCATCGACCAAGACGAGGGCGGCGCCGGAATGGAGGAGAAAAAGCGGAGGGGTTATTTCTGATCGGCCACGGGCCGTCTGTTGGCTACCCGTCCCCGAGTGATCTTGATCTCCCTTGACTGAAGCGTCCCTGACCTAATCCCCCCTGACCTGCCCCCCCGTCCACTCGAAATTCCGATCGTCTGAAAACTGAAAACCTGTACCCATGTCGCATCAATCCGAACTGATCGCCACCGACATTGAGGCCTACCTCAAGCAACATGAACGCAAGCAATTGCTCCGCTTCATCACATGCGGGAGCGTCGACG
>JBGTCJ010000288.1:0-3784 GCA_041748895.1 Pirellulaceae bacterium | reverse complement strand
AAGTATCCTTAGGATCGCTTGATCGTCGAGGAACCGGTGAAGCCCGTCGCTGCAGAGCATCACGGTATCGCCCTCCTGGAGCGTGATGCTGCGAACTTCCGCCGTCAGCGCCTCCTCATTTCGACCGCCGAGCACATTCCAAAGCACGTTGCTCCAGCGACTTTTCGCTTCGTCCTCGGGTTTCATTCCACCCGAGTCGACCATCCGCCTGGCGAGGGTATGATCGACGGTCAGGCGTTCGACTCGATCATCACGGATCAGGTAGCAACGGCTATCACCAGCGTGAACGACATACATCTTCGGCCAGATGACGTAGGCCATCGTGAGCGTCGTGCCCATGCCGGCTAGTTCGGTCCGCATCATGCCTTCGGTTTGAATCCGTTCATGCGCGGCGCGAAACAACGATTTGAGACTTTCGAGGAACTCTTGTTCCGCATCTCGCTCGACCCGAAAAAACCAGTGGACACCGTTGAGTAGCCGATCGATCAAATAGTCAATCGCGATCGAACTTGCCCGTTCACCCCCGTTGTGCCCGCCCATCCCGTCGGCGACGAGCATCAGGTAGCCCTGCGCGTTACCGAAGATTCGTCCGGACGGATCGATCGCCAGACTGGTGGCACCGACCCACATCGACTTGTTTAGCTGGGCGAGCAGGAATTGGTCTTGATTGTTCTCGCGTCGCTGACCGACGTCGGTCATCCCGCTAAACCTTTCGTGGTCAAACATCCAACAGACTCCGCCCTGACAGGAGAACCGCGTTTCGAAATCGTGCGTCCCGGATCGATGGGACCTGCCCCAGGATTGTAGCGACGTGGTTCGCGGCAATGTCGCGGCGCCGACACCCGAGAGGCTGTTCTGACGCGGACCCGTTGCAGCGTTGCTGCTCGCCGGTCAACATGAAGTCGCGGTCGATCAATTGGGTGCGAGAGACCCCACTCTCGAAGCGGAACCAGAGAGTCACCTCCGATGCTGGCTTGTTTGAAAACTTTCACGCTGTTGGGCATCGACGCGATGCCGGTGGAGGTGGAGGTTGATCTGTCGCCCGCGGCGATGCCCAAGACGACCTTAGTGGGCCTGCCTGAGGCCGCGGTCAAAGAGAGCACCCACCGTGTCGAGCGCGCGATCGTCAACAGCGGCTTCGTTCGCCCCCAAGATCGCGTCGTGATCAATCTCGCGCCGGGCGATTTGCCCAAGCAGGCCCCGTCGTTCGACCTACCCGTGGCGCTCGGTATTTTGGCAGGCAGCGGTCAATTGATTTCGGATCGTTTGGAGCATTATGCCGTCGTCGGCGAGTTAGCGCTCGAAGGTCACACCCGAGCAATCAAGGGCGCGCTTTCGATGGCGATGGCAACGGCGAGTCAGCAGGGGCTCAAGGGTTTGATCGTTCCGGTCGAGAATGCCTACGAAGCGGCTGTCGTGCAGGACATCGAGGTGATTGCCGTAGCGAGTCTTGCACAAGCGGTCGGATTCCTGTCAGGTCAAATTGACATCACCCCTTCACCGAGCCGGTTGGAGGAGTTGTTCGAGCAGTTCAGTGCCTACGATGTCGACTTTGGTGACGTACGCGGTCAGGAATTTTCCAAGCGTGCGATCATGCTCGCCGCCGCGGGCAGCCACAACATCATCATGGTTGGCCCGCCGGGCAGCGGAAAGACGATGCTCGCCAAGAGGATGCCGACGGTCCTGCCTCGATTGACGCCCTCGGAATCGATCGAAACGACTCGTGTCTACAGCGCGATGGGGCAGTTGCCCGCCGGTCAGCCTTTGATGGCGCGGCGGCCTTTTCGCAGCCCTCATCACACGATCAGTGACGCGGGTTTGGTCGGCGGAGGAAGCCCTCCGACACCTGGGGAAATCTCCAAGGCACACAATGGGATCCTGTTCCTCGATGAATTGCCCGAGTTCAATCGCAAGACGTTGGAGGTGATGAGGCAACCGATGGAAGATGGGGTCGTGACCATCTCGCGGGCGCTCCGAAGTTCGACTTTTCCGGCAGATTTCATGCTGGTTGCCGCAGCCAACCCATGCCCCTGTGGATACCGTAGCGATCCGAGACGAAGCTGCAACTGCACGCCCGCTCTGATCGAACGGTACATGTCAAAGATCTCGGGTCCGCTGATGGACCGAATCGATATTCACATTGAGGTGCCGGCGGTGCCTTTTGAAGAATTGTCGTCATCGGCGGGCGGTGCGACCGATAGTGCGTCGATGCGGCAATCGGTGACGATTGCCCGCGATGCCCAAGCGGCGCGTTTTGGAAACGCTTCAACCCGCTACAACGCGCAAATGTCTAGCCGCGAAGTGAGGAAGTACTGCGTGCTCGACGGGGCCTGTTCAAGGTTGCTGCGACACAGCGTCGAGGAAATGGGATTGTCGGCTCGCGCCCACGACAAGATTTTGCGGGTATCGCGAACGATCGCTGATGTCGAAGCGAGTGAGCGAATCGGCGAAATCCACCTCGCCGAAGCGATCAACTACCGTTCGCTCGACAAAGACCTTTGGACATGAGCGGAAGTGGATTACCAACCCAGCCCGCTTCGGTAGCGGCCGACGCTCCGCGGGATGCCCGCGGCGATAGTCGCTTCGAGTTTGGCAAGAATTGGAAGGCGTTCCTGAGCACCGTCGATGAATCGCGGATCGCTTCAGCCGCCGAGTCGCTGTCGCGGATGCTCAGTCCCCGCTCGCTTGCAGGCCGTACGTTTCTCGATATCGGATGCGGCAGCGGTCTGTCGTCTTTGGCCGCGCAGAGGTTGGGCGCCCGCGTGACCTCGTTCGACTTCGACGTCGACTCGGTCGCTTGCTCGCGAGAACTGAAGCGACGCTATGGACGCGACCAACCCGTTTGGACCATCGACTCGGGGTCGGCTCTCGACGAGGCCTATCTCGAGAAGTTGGGCACGTTTGACTTCGTCTACGCGTGGGGCGTGCTGCATCACACGGGGCAGATGTGGCGAGGTATCGATCTGGCAGCTCGACGAGTCACCGATGGGGGAGTGTTGCTGATCGCGATCTACAACGATCAGGGTGCCGCCAGCCGCCGGTGGCGGTGGATCAAACGAACCTACCAGGGTCTTCCCGGCGCGGGTCGGACCGTGTTGGTGGCCACCGTTGCGGCATGGTACGAATCGAAGTTCGCGGCGGCACGGTTGTTGGCGTGTCGCAATCCACTACCCTTCTCGGACTGGCGATTGAAGCATCGCGACCGCGGGATGTCGGTTTGGCACGACTGGGTCGATTGGGTGGGCGGGTGGCCTTTTGAGGTCGCGCGGCCCGACGACGTTATCGATTTCCTGGTCGCTCGTGGGTTGGTGTTGGTCAAGCACAAAGGGGTTGGTGGCGGATGGGGTTGCAATGAGTATGTCTTCGTCCGCTCAGGCCGTGTCACCCAAAATGATCTCAGTGACGCGGCCGGAGCGCATGTCTGATGGCCCGCGAGCCTGGTTGCCGCTGGGACGCTTCAACCTGCGCTACAACCCGTTCGCCGAGTTGTCGCCTCGCCACCGCGCCGAACTGGCGGTGCTCAAACACCAGTACCTGCCGGACGATATCGATCGCGATCACACGGCCGTTCAGTTTGTGGGTCCCTGCGGACGAGGCAAGACAACCCACTTGCTCGCGATCGAGTGGGCGCACCCAGGATCGTTGTACTGCCACGTTCCTCCATGGCAGGGTTGGAACCCCTTGGTTTGGCGAAACATGCTCGCTCGCTGGTCCAATCGCAGTGGGCTTGATCAGGCTGCTGCCAAAGCCGAAATGGGGATGGAGGGTACGCGGGAGCGTCGCT
>JBGTCJ010000287.1:0-2904 GCA_041748895.1 Pirellulaceae bacterium | reverse complement strand
CGGCTGCGGCACAGGCCGTGCGGGTTTGGCCGCCGCGCTCCGCGGCGCCGAGGTCACGCTTACCGACGGCGTCACCGATCCGCTGCTGCTCGTCCAGTTGACCGTCGCGCCGCTGGGCGATCGGTGTCGGGTCCGTCGACTGCGCTTTGGTGAAGACTCGCTACACGAGCCTCCGTTCCCAATGATTCTAGGAAGCGACATCACTTACTTGCGGCAGCACTGGCCGGGTCTTGAGCAGACCCTTCGCCGACACCTCGCCAGCGACGGGGAGGTTCTGCTGAGCGATCCCTATCGAACCATTTCACACGAGTTCGTCGACTTCATTCAACAACACGGCTGGCGCTACGAAGAGCACCGCGTCGAACTGGGCGACGGCGACCCCGGCCCCATCCGCGTGATGCGAATCACAAAGGGCGACTGAGCCGGTCGCCAGATCTATTCTGCTGCAGTCGCCGGATTTCACCCTCCCACGTTTCGTGGGAGGGTCGGCCTCTCAGGGCCGGGGAGGGCCCTCTCCGACCCTGAGAGGCCGACATGGACAGGTTGAGCGGCAAGACGCCGGCCGCAGGCTGTACCTGCAAACACCGGTGGCTCATGTCATTCCTTCACAGCTCATCGCGCCTCGTCGAAGGACTGGACTGGCAGGGCTTCTTCAGCACCATCGGCGTCTGAATCCACTTCGAAGTTGTCTGTAGTCATGGATTCCACCGTTGCATGAATCGTGTAAGACATCAGCGCCTCAGGAGAGAGTTCTTGAATTGCTCTCACCCAATTATCGATGTTCCCTCGAGTGGTAAAGCTTCGGGTCAGCGACGGCCATGCGATCTCAAGTCTCTGAAAGCTCAGGCTACGTGTTTGCGATTCCGAAAGCGGCGGTACCGATCCCTTTACGGCGAGCGTCGATTCGGCGGTTGCTTTCTGCAGGGCAGACAAGCCGCGTAGAACATCGTTATGGATTGACAACGCACGTATCAGATCGAGTAGTGTGAGCGTTTCGCTGGCATGATAAACGTCGGCAGAACGCTGGATAGGGCGCACGACGATAGCGGTTGGCGGAAAATAGAGGATGGGTGTCCGTGCTTGGTCAAAAGCACGCGACACTTCGACCCTGGCCACCATCCGCTGCGGCTGACCGGCGAGGGCGATCAAGCGTTGATCGATACTTTCGATTAGTACTTCGCGCATCTCCGCCCTCATTCCGGAAACGCCCGCTAGAATCATTGCCGATTGCGAGACCAAGTCCGCCTGCGCGTCGGGATCGCAGAGGATCGCGGCCGCCCGATCGATCACCGCATGTTGCATTTCCGCCGGCCATCCTTCGCTGGTGGGGGCACTCAGCCAAAATCCCATGCCGATCCGCGGGCTCGACTCCAGTACTCCCACGAGTCGTGAAACACTCGCCTGACGCCGCTCCCCGGTTTCGACCGAGTGCAAGTTAAAGAGCAAATTGCGGATGAACCACTGGGCCGATTCAACCAACGTTTGCGGGGCCTCGCTCTCCGCGGACAAGACGCGCCGCTCCAACGCCTCGATAAGTGGCTCGCATTGAGCCAGCGACTCGACACTTATCGTGAACTGTTGATGATTGAGTAGCCTCTCACCCCAGGCCGCATCGCCCCGATCGATCTCTTTGGCGAGCAGTTCAAACAGGGGACGCCCATGGTTTGCCTTCCGCAAAATCTCCATGCCACGTATGTCCACGGTCGTGCTGCTATCCTGCTGCAGGTTAGGGTCTTTCCGCGGGATTCTTGTCTTGCCCTCGAGAATAGGTAGGGTTGCCACCATCACCTCGGTGATCCGCTGGGCCGTCTCCGGATTGGCCATCGCAAGGATCGCCTCCATCGCCTTGCCGATGCTCTCGGGGCTTCGCTCCCGTTGCATGCTCTCGAGCCAATGACCGAGCGACTGGCCGTCGTACAGCGGTTCGTTGGCCACGGGGGCGGCCACCGTTTGCCCGGTAGAATCATCGCTTCTCGTGGTCGCCTCCGCGGGTGGCCGATCGTGAATGCGAGCGATGATCGTTTCTCCCCGTCGCAGCTCAAACCGACGATTGTCGACGCGGACCGAATCGCTAGGACTATCGATCACGATTTCGTACTGGTCCGCGCGAAGACGCGTCGATGTCGCGCCGGGATGGATTTCGAGCTCGCGAACCGTTTCACCGTCGGTCACCAGCCGGATCCGCACATCGGCGACCTCGGAATCGATCACCAATTGGCCCGTCTGTGTCTCGAGCACGATCAGCACCCCGGCTAGCAAAAATAGTGGAATCGCAGCGGCGGCGATCCACCATCGACGACCCTTTCGACCGCCCCCGCGATCGACTCGAGCACCACCAGCGTCGACGGAGGCTGCATGCCGCGTCTCTTGTCCTGGGCCGGCCAAGCCCAAACGAATGTTCTCGTCCGGTTGCTCCCGCGCGGCGGTTTGTCCAGTGGCCAGCAGTTGCTTCAAGTCCGCTCCGCCCACGAACGGAAGCAATCGCTCGGCAACGTGCGCGGCGCTCGCCGGCCGATCCTGCGGTTGTCGCGCCAGCAGCTCGGCAACCAAATCCGCCAACTCCTCGGGAGCATCCGGTCGCAGCGTGGTCAGCCGCGGGGGCTGATGACCCGCCAACAACCGCAGCTTTTCCAGCGGCGATTGATGCGGGACCGCCGCCAACGGGGCGCGGCCACAAAGCAACCGAAACAGCGTCGCGCCAAGGCCGTAGAGGTCGACGCGATAATCCACCGCCCCACAACGTTCCGCCTGTTCGGGGGCCATGTAATCGAGTGTCCCCATCAACTGGCCAACCGTCGTCAGTTCGACGCTCGCCTCGTCCCAAAAGCTGAGCTGGGCCAAGCCGAAGTCGAGAATCTTGACTTGGCCGGCTTGATCGAGCATCAGGTTGGACGGTTTGACGTC
>JBGTCJ010000286.1:0-16959 GCA_041748895.1 Pirellulaceae bacterium | reverse complement strand
ACGCCGCGATCACGTTGGCATCGGCGTTGTTGTATTGCCGCCTTGCTTGGGCCGGATCCTGAGAAAGCATCTCAGGCACCGCCCCCAAAACGTCACCAACCCGCGTCAATAGCAAATGCCACAACTGCGTATCGGCTTGCCACCGACTGGGTAGCCAGAGAACGAAGCGGTGTGTGCCTTCACTATTCGCATTGCCACGTAGAGCGCGGCTACGCCCCTGATCACTTAGGAACGTGGCGACGAGACTCGTCTTTCCGCTGTTGAGCATTCCCGCGACCGCAAGCGTCGGCCGGTCCATCAGTCCGGCCGCCGTCTCGTACTGGGTCCCCGATGAAACAATGGCGCTGGCCGCCTCCGGATCGATCCGCCCCAACGCACCGAGAAAGCTTTCACGCCCCACGGTCGGGAAGTCTCGATCGAGCGCGGCCAGGTCACCCTGATCATCGAGCAATTCGCGAATCAACGGCCACTGCGGGTCTCCCTTGGCGACCGGACGGGGTGATCCGAACATCATCCCGCCGGTCGCAAGATAGCAGATTCACTGAAATCGATATTCGGGGTTCGCGGGATCAAAGTCACGTTCGCTCAGCCCAACGTTGGTTTGGATATTTCGGTAGGAGTACGACTCAAGCAACGGCGCGGAACCTGTCTCGTACGCATCCGCGCCGTCGGGTGCGACACTTTGCGTCGGTCGGGCTTGAGAGCTGCTGGAGGCGTCACCGATGGCAGGGTCGTCGGGCCAGCCGAACGAAAAGTAACGCAGTGGCAACTTCCGCTCCGAATCGAACCAGATCTCGGCTCGACTGAAGTTGTCTTCGCCCTCGCCTGGTCGCGCGCGGGTGACGACGATCCGATCACAAAGACGAGAGTCGAACTCGATCGATCGGGTCATCGTGACTGAAATGTCAGGGTCGTCGAGATCCCGTCTCCCCCGCTCGATCAATTTCTCCACCAATCGGGTCAAGCCAATTTCCGAGATCGGATACTTCTGTCCACGCATCGCGATTATGCCATCGGGATCGAGGCGGACTGGGAACATTCCGAGCACGCCAGCCTCACGAACAATCATCTGACCATCGTGCAGATCTTCCGCCCAGAGCACCTCACGACCGGCGACACCGGTGGGCGCGAGAAATCGCAAATAGACCCGCAGCGGTAGATCGTCACCCAAGCCGCCACCGCGATGACGACACTGGACCTTCATCTCCATTTCCGCCGGCTCGGTCAATCGTCCGTGGATTCGTTCCTGCTTCGTCATCACGGCGGTGTAGTCGTCGATCGTTTTGCGAAGCGTCTCCAACGCATCCTCGGCGATCACAAGGACCTCGGCCATTGATACGGCGGTGCCTTGACCGAGCGGTCCCTCGAACACGGGGTGCTCGACCTGCAGGACGTCATCGGCTTGGCGATTTCGTGCGGCCAAGCTAATGCCCAGGATCACGAGGGGGATCATGGCGACAAGGATCCATCGCCATCTGCCCGTTCGCCGCGCGCCGAACTCCGCCGCGTCCGATACACCCGGCATCAGAATTGGCCGCCGCCCGGCTGCAGCTCACGCATCCGCTGCATCTGAGCCTCGCGAACAGCCGCCCCAATGGCCTTGACGATCCCCTCGCCGAATTCGACCAGTGAGGTCGAACCATTGGCGATCGCACTGCCTTCCATCGCGACGTAATCGGTGTCGGCCGCCTGAGCGAGCGCATCGATTACCGCAGCCACGGTGTCGTTCTGCCTGATCGACTGCGACAGTCTCAAAACCGGTAGCAGTCGCAACCGGGCGCGGCCGAGCGGACGGTCGGTGGCCGTATCGACTCGGGCCGCCGAATCGATCAACTGCTTCATCTCCTCGACCGAACCGCGGCCGATGGCAAAGTACACCGCCTTGGGACCGGTACCTAGCTTGATATCCAACTGGTCGCCAAACAGTTCGCGGGCCTCGGTGGCGTCCTGCGGAAGGTCAACGAGCACCGAATGCATCGACACCCCAGAGTACTGCGATTCGTCAAACCGAAAGACCGGGGCGTCGCCGCGACCATCAACCTTGGCCGCAATTTCCTTCACAAATTCGGCAGCAGCTTGACCATCGCTGACAAACATTCCACCGACAAATTGGAACTGCGAATCGTCGGCGATCATCTTCACCCCAAGGTCAAACTTTCCCTCACGCATCGTATCGCCCAAGAGCCCAACGAATTTCTCCGCCATGGCCTTGACCTGATCCTGCGTCAGTTCGTCTAGCTGTGACTGCTGTTCCAGAGCCTGGCCGAGCATCGCGATCGCGGCATCGAGGCTTCCTTGGTATTGATCCATGACTGCCGGGTCGATCGACGACGCCGCGTGATAGTACATCGCCGCGTCTTCGCGAATGACCGAAGTGAACTGGGAGGGGATCGACCGCTGGTTCGCGTACATCGCCGCCAACTCGCTGCCCGGCACAGCGGTGAAGTCGACTTGAATGGTCACGTTGCGTTTGTTGGGATCGACGTTCAAACCGACGAGCAATTGATCGGTATCGCGGATAAACGTTTCCAATTGCTCGATCGAGTTGGCGTTGATTGCCGAGATGGCTTCGGCGTCATCGGCTTGCCTCGCAACCGCCTGCTCAAACCCCTGTCGCAAGTTCTCGATCAACATTTCACGAAGCGGCAACGGCGCTTCCTGAATGTTCAATTTGACGGCGAGGTCGTAGGCATCACCCATGCCATCCAACATTGCCATCGGATCGGCCGGCAGGAGGTCGAGCAAGTCTTTTTGCCGTGCGACCACGGCCCAGGTCCCGACTTGGCGGATGTAGACCAAGCTCTGGCCGGCCGCAATCACGAGTGTGCCGTCATCGAGTTTGTCGGCTGGACCCGCCTGAGCCTCGATACGCTTTAGCAGCATCTCAACGTCGTTGGTCGGGATCACACCGATCGGCTCGGGGGCACCGTCGACGATGGGAACGAAAACGCCCAACGGCCGATTGGCATCGAGCCCCATTGTGAATTGATCCGCCATCATCCCAAACAGTCCGCCCGCTTGCGGCTGACCGGCCGCGGCAGAGAGATAATTGATATCGAGTTTGAGTTTGTTGAGTGACCCAATCGACACCACCAAAACCGGATCCGAACTGGCGGCTTGCAGTGCCGCACCATCGACCGCGGCCGGGCGCGGTCGATCCTGAGCCTGAGCAATCCGGTGCGGCGTTCCTCCGCCGCCCAGTGCGATCCAAAAAGTAGCCAAACCAGCAGCAAGCCGGACACTGGAAACGACGTCAAACATTCGCATCTTGATTCAGTCCTTCGTTTTGGAAACGCCGCATCCGGGCAACGCGGCACTCAGGGTCTTTTTGTTCGTTGATCGCATGGAGCTGCGACGACCATCCAGAGGAACGGCCTCGGCGGGGCGTCACAGCTTTCGCAACACCACCCATTTCACAACTCATCGCACTCAAAAGCTTCAAAGAAAATCATCACCGGGTCAACATCACCTATCGCTCACGGAAGACGATTCGGCCCTTGGTGAGGTCGTACGGGGAAAGCTCCACGCGGACGCGGTCTCCGGGAACGATTCGAATGAAGTGCTTCCGCATCCGACCGGCGACGTGAGCCATCACCTCGGACCCTGTTTCCAATTGGACGCGAAAGCGAGTATTCGCCAGCGCCTGCGTCACAGTGCCTTCGACTTCGAAAGCCTCTTCCTTCTTTGACAAGAGACAACAACCTTCAGTGGAATGGAGACCGGCAGTGGGTAACGAGGTGAAACGCGAGCCAGAAGTTATAGCAGGGCGGTGGTCACTTGGATAAGGGAACGATCCGGGACTGGGCGGAAAATTCCCACCAAATTGTCACGTCCGAGTCGAAGAGTCGCATCCGCAAAACGGTCACGAATCGTTACGATCTTCGCGATCTGGGTGGGAACGTGGATCGAACCAACGCCTAACAACCCGAGCGAGCGTGGGTTCGCGCGGAGATCAACTCTTGGGGAGCTGAACGAGATGCTGGGAATTGCCGTTATTGCCTACCTCTGCGGCACCGTGGCGATCGGGCTGTACGCCGCCACGCGAGTTCATGGGGCAAAGGACTTCATGGTGGCGGGGCGATCGCTGCCACTCTACATGAACTTTGCCTGTGTCTTTGCGACCTGGTTTGGTGCCGAAACGGTGCTTTCCATCTCAGCCACTTTCGCCAAAGACGGTTTGGTCGGCATTTCGGGTGACCCATTCGGCGCCGCGACGTGCCTGCTGCTGGTCGCTTTCTTTTTTGCCCGCGCGTTTTATCGCATGGACCTGCTGACAATCGGCGACTTCTATCACAAGCGATTCGGCAAGTCAGTTGAGATTTTCACGTCCGCGGTGATCACGATCTCCTACCTCGGTTGGACTTCGGCCCAATTGACCGCGCTTGGATTGGTTCTGCACGTGTTGGCCGAACAAGTCAGCGGTCCCGGATCCTTACCGCTCAATGACGCGATCGTGATTGGCGCGATCATCGTTCTGGTCTACACGGTTTTTGGCGGGATGTGGTCTGTCGCTCTTACCGACTTGATTCAAACGGCGGTGATCGTCGTCGGTCTGATCCTGATAGCGACTTACTTATCAAACAAGGCGGGAGGATTCGGCACCGTCATCGAACACGCGAGCACCAACGGTCGATTCCAGTTCTTCCCATCCGGAGGAGCCCGGGAGTGGTTCGCATTCGTGGGGGCATTCCTAACTTTCGCCTTCGGTTCCATCCCGCAACAGGACGTTTTTCAGCGAGTCACTAGCGCCAAGGATGAGAAGACAGCCGTTCGTGGGACCGCGCTCGGCGGTTCTTTCTACTTTGTCTTCGCCTTTGTCCCGATGTTTATCGCCTACAGCGCGATTGTCATCGACCCGAGCTTCACGCAACTGTTTGACAGTGAGGATGAACGCCAAATCCAATTGATCCTGCCACAGTTGATCATGATGCACACCCCATTTTGGGCGCAAGCACTGTTTTTTGGCGCGCTTCTGTCTGCGATCCTGTCAACAGCTAGCGGAACCCTGCTCGCGCCAAGCAGTCTGTTCACCGAAAATGTCTTGCGTCCGCTGTTCCCAGGGATCAATGAGAAGAACATGCTGCCGCTGCTTCGCGTGATCCTGTTGCTGTTCGCAATCTCGGCGACATGGAACGCGGTGATCTCCAACGCGACCATGTACGAAATGGTCCAGAACGCCTATATCGTGACACTTTGCGGCGCCTTCGTGCCGCTGGCAATGGGTATCTACTGGAAACCCGCGACGACCCAAGGTGCGATTGTCTCCATTGCCGCCGGGACTCTCACGTGGCTTGCTTTCTACTTGTTTGGTGACGAAGACCCTGTCGTTCCGCCGCAATTGTTTGGGCTGGCTGCCAGCTTTTTCGGCATGATCGTTGGCTCGCTGATGCCGCAGTTCGTTGAAACGCTGCCCCCGATCGATACTTCCCGCCCGATCGAACCGATGGCAGACTCCGCGCCGATCGGCGGTGAGATCGGCGGTGGACCCTAAAGTTCGATCGAGTTGAACTTTGCCGCGGGATACGGCGGATTCATCTTGTCTCGGATTGGGGACTCTTCGTATCTAGCCATTTCCGAGTGGCTTCATCAGCGGACACGCTCGGATCACGATCCTTCCCGGCGGACCCGCTTCATGACTTCATCGCCGCGTCCTCGATCCAGCGAGCTCGCCTACTCCAGAAGGCGGGCCCTTCGGTGCCTGTTGTTTGCCGGCGGTGCGGTGATGACTCAGGGCGGTTGCAGCCTACTTTCCAAATCCCGTGATGAAACCGAGGCATCGCAAGACCACCTCAACAAACTAATGCAGGCGCCCGAGCCTCCGGATCTGGTCCGGCAGGCGGCCAATTCAAACGGCCTGACTTACGTATCGGTCGAGGGCGTCGCGGCGATCAACGGGTTGCCAGGCACCGGTGGGCCAGTCGGCCCGTCGGTCTATCGCGACCAATTGATTGAGGAAATGAAGCGTTACGACGTGGTCGACCCGAACGGCTTTTTGGAGCAGAAAAAGACCGCCCTGGTCCGTGTTCAAGCTGTCATCCCCCCGGGGGCCCGGAGGGGCGATCGTGTCGACCTGCGGATCATCAGCCCTCCTAAGTCGGAAGCCGTTGATTTGCATGGCGGCTGGGTCATGGAAACCCGCTTGCGACAGCAACAGGTGCTCGCCGGCTCCATCCGGAAAAGTGATGTGATGGTCGTCGGTACGGGGCCCACGCTCGTTCGCGCGGCCCATGAGGCCGGCAACGACCCCGACCTCAAGCTCAATGGGGCGGTGCTTGGCGGGGGACGGGTCCAACAGGATCGCAAATTGGGCTTGGTCATCCGCCCCGAATACCGGCACGTCAAACTGGCCGCCCAGCTCGCGAGCGTCATCAACAACCGGTTTTACTTTTTCGACGGAAGTTCGCGAAGCGGAATCGCCAGGGCACTCGAAGACGATTTCGTCGAAGTCGTTGTGCACCCGCGATACCGCCGCAACATCCACCGGCAAATGGCGGTTGTCGGCGGGATCGCTGCGAGGGGTGAGTCGTCCAAGACCCAACTGCGTCTGATCGACCTGGGCAAACGAATCGCAGAACCTACCACCGCGTCCGATGCCGCCATCCAACTCGAGGCGATCGGCGACGGTGCCATCCCGACACTCCTGGAGGCGCTGAAGAGTTCGAACAAAGAGATTCGGTTCTACGCTGCCGAATCACTGGCTTACCTTGACCGCAGCGAGGCGATCGATCCCTTGATCGAGTCGATACGACAGGAACCAGCGTTTCGATACCCGGGGCTGATCGCGCTAGAAGGGCTGGATACCCGTGGCGCACTCGAGGCCCTGCAAAGACTCTGCGATGAGTCGAGCATCGAAACCCGCTATGGGGCGCTGCGCGCGATCCGCCGCCGACCCGATGGCGAAATGGCCTTCCGTGGCGATGCGATGGGCGGCGCTCTGCGCTATTACGAGGTCCCCTCGGGCGGCCCACCCTTCGTCGCCGTTTCGCTCTCCGAAACCCCCGAGATCGCCTGTTTCGGCAACGATCTCCAAATACGGATTCCCGACTTTTTGTTCGGTCCAGGCGGATTCGTAATTCGCCCCGATGAGTCGGAACCTCACAAAATACGCGTCACTCGCTTTCAACCCGGTGCCGATGATGGTCGGGTCGTCGTCCCGTCCACGGTCCAGGGCCTGCTCACCGGCATCACCACGGCCGGTGGCGGGTTCGGTGACTGTGTCGCAATACTCAAGGCCGCGAAGTCGAAGAACTACCTCGAGTGCGGCTTGGCAATGGATCCGCTGCCCAAATCGATGCGGACCTATCACCGCGAAGACACCGTCGAGCTAAGCGACCCGGCGGCACTCCCGCCCACGGACATTCAGCCACCGCCATCGAAAAAGCAGAAGGCTTGGTGGTCACCCTGGTGACTGCCGCTTCACAGCCGACCGAGCAGTTCGGCCTTCTTGCCGTCATAATCTTCGGGGCTGATCGCACCGGAGTCTCGTAGTTTGGCCAACCGGTCGATCAGCGTCAGAATCTCATCGGGCGAGAGCGATTGCGATCCACGCGAACCTCCGCCAGTGCCTGCAGATTGATTCGCCTGCGGTGGCGAATCGGTGCCCATCGTTGAACCGGCGGGCTGAGAGGTCGAACCGAAGGATTGCATGGGTGCCGAACCGACCGCGTACGCATTCTCGTCGCCACGCGGCGAGGGGTCCGAGGCCGCTGGTTCGGCACGATCATTCGAGGCGGACTGGCCACCTCCATCGGGGAGCAAAGGAAGCGAGCGCAGATCCACGGTCCCGTACTGACTCGTGAACCGGAGCGTCGCGTCGCCGCCCTGCTGCTGAGACACGCCACCGATTTGATGATCCAGGGTATCGTAGACCCGCGTCGTTTGGCCGTCGTTGATGGCTAGCCGTCGCGAGCTTGCGAAGTACGCGTACCGATACTGATTTTGTGAACCACTGCTGTTTGGCGAACCGAGTTCCGCGGGCCACCAGTTCCCCCACGTGTTTCCTCCCCACTGGCCTCCGCCACCCGAAGACGATGTGGGAGGTGGCACGACCTGAATCTGCTGGTCCAGAATCGCCGACGCCAATTCCTCGCACATCCCCGCCACTCGGCTCTGCAGCGACTGATTGAACATGTCGCCCACCATCGTCATGCCGCCGCGCATCCACTGGCCACTGCCGCCTAGTTCCTGAATATTGAACTGCGCCATGGTGCCACCGCCACGGAGCACTGAGTCGAGCATCAGCGAAACCGCATTGCTTGATGCACCGTATCGGCTGGCAACCTGATTCACCAACGCTTGGCCTTGATCGGTCCACTGTGTCATTTTTGATTTTTCGACGGTTTCTCGGGGTTTTGCAGCTAGGCGAGCTGCGGGTCATCGATAGGACGAAAGCCCAGAACAGCAGCTTTGCCGGTTCTCGGGTGTCACGACCCATGCGGAAAGCCGCATTTCGCCGCTTTCATTGAACCCTAGTCTGCCCGATCCAAGGCGGCGACGGAAGGGTCAATCGACGCGACCTGATCGCTTTGAGAAGGTTCGGTTTCGCAAACACACCCCTGGGTCATCCAGAGGGTTTGATCGGCCTCGGCCGCAGCGCGGTCGTCATGCGTCACCAACAACACGGCGCCACCCTCGCGTACGAATTCTCTCATCGCCGTCAGAACGATGGCGGCATTTTCGCCATCGAGATTTCCCGTTGGTTCGTCAGCCAACAACAAACGCGGGCGGTTGAGCAGCGCACGCGCCAGCGCGCAACGCTGCCGTTCGCCGCTGCTCAATTGCGCCGGCGTGTGATTCCATCGCCCCGATAGCCCAAACCGCTCCAAAAGCTCGTCGGCCCGCAGCCTGGTCACCTCCTCCCCGATACCTGAACCAGTCCCCATCAACGCCAACGCGGGCGCCATCACGTTCTCCAAGACATTGAGGTAGGGGACGAGGTGAAACTGCTGAAAAACAAATCCGAGAGTGCGGCCCCTAAACATCGCTCTGGCATCGCTCGACATCCGGTAGGGACTCTGACCATCGATCGTGACTTCACCCGCGTCGGGGGCAAGCAACGTACCGGCCGTCAAAAGCAACGTTGACTTGCCACAACCGCTCGCGCCCCGAATCGCCAGAAACGTTCCAGCGTCGACGTCGAGTGTGACTTCGCGAAGCGCGCGAACGGGCGCCTTCGCATTGCTGTAGGTCTTGGAAACGCGATCCAGCGTGAGCAGCGTCAATTCTCATTCCCCCTGCAAAACGATCGCCGCGTCTTGGCTGGCAGCCAATGCCGCAGCCACCCAACTGGCGAGCGTCGCCAGCGCCGTCGCCAACAACGGGGTCATCACCATGGTGACGATAAAGCCCGGGGAGAAAAGGATTGTCGAGATGACCCCATCGGCGGCAGGGATGCCCGATAAGGAGCTCACCCCGTCGAATCGGGGACCAATAATCGTTCCCAAAACGATCCCCAAAAACAGGCCAACGATTCCGCCGATCACCCCAGACAAGACGGCCTTCCCCAGAAAGACAACCAAAACCTGGCTGGTCCGTAGTCCCAGGGCACGAAGGATGCCAATCTCCTCACGACGATATCGGACATTGGCATGAGCCAAGAGGCCGACCGCCGTGGCGGCCAACAGCAAGACGATGGGAATGACCAACATCGCCACCTGCCGATGTTCACGCCGCAACCGCTCTCGCGACGCGAGTTCTCGCGCGATCTCGGCTTGACCCGATTTTCTCTCCGCATCCAACGATTGCTCGGCGACCCACTTCGCCTTGGTACGCGCCTCCGCGCGGGCGAGTGCCTGAGAATACCGCTCAATGACCTGCGTTCCCGGCAGAATTCCCGCAATCTCCTGCCGAATCATCGCGATCCGGTCGCCGACACACTCGCACTCCAAGGCAAGCACGGCGTGGACAAGGTTTTGCAACCCGAGCAACTCTTGGGCCTGGCCGAGGTCGATCCAGAGCGTGACGTCATCACTCGATCCGCGTTCAGGGTGCAGCCGGGAAATGGTGAATGACTTCCCCATGAAGTCAACCTGTTGGCCCACCTCCAAACCCAATTGGCGATGGATTTCGTATCCGACCACCATCTGGCCGGGCGCGACCGCATCGAGCATTGGTTTCTTCATGTCACGATGCATCAGCGGTACTTCGCCGCGGGTTCCGTAAAGGATCACTTCCCGGTCCCGCTCGGGCCAACGTACTTGCTTGAGCACCGTCGGGAGCAGGTGGTTGATCGTCATGATCTTGGAATCGGCCAACCGCTGGGCGTAGCTTTCGGGCATCGTCTGCGACAACGACCCCTTGAGATGCAATTCGGCCGGATCCTGATTCTGGGGCAAGATCAGGACGTTGAAACCTAGCCCGAGCATCTGTTTTCGAATGGTGTCCTCGAGATCCGCGCCGGCTGCTGTTACCCGTTGCAGTTTCTCTTCGACGGCCGCCTCGGTCTCGGCCTGCTTTGCACTCAAGATGCGGCGCGTCACCTCGGCGTCACGCCTGAGCACCAGATCGGCCGAAACAATCGACAGGGCCGCGATCACGACCGCCAAAACCGACAGTGCGAAGTTCAGTTTGCGATGGCTGAGTTCGCGAAGAATTAAGTGCGATAGGCTCATGATGGCACCTCACGCGCGACGGAGAATGGAGAGCCCAACCAAGCCGGCGACAACGCCCACCGCCACAATAACCCCGATCGCGGGCCACAGCAGCCCGGGCATGGGATCGATCGCGGCGACCACGTCAACGGCGTCGTGCGTCTCACGTCCCACGCTCCGCTCGGCATCCGCCGTCACGTCCTTGGTGACCGACAAAGGCACCGAGGCCGTCTCTTCGCCCGCAACGGTGCTGGCAAACTCATCCCGCATCAAAGTCGTCGATTGGTTCGGGGGCGAGTCGTCGAGATCGATCAGCGGCAACCGCCCACCGAGCCCGATCAGCGGCGGTGAAACCGCCTCCGGGTCACTAACCTGAATCAAGTTGTCCCAAGGGACCGAAATCAGAAGATCCACGCCGGGGTTCTCCGCCTTTACCGTACACTGGCAGGCACCAGTAAGAAATGCTGCTGCCTCATGGATCAAATCAGCACTGATCCCCTCTCCGACCAAAGCGAACAACGCACGTCCTCGGCCAAAGATTGGGAACACCATCGGCTGGCCCTCGAAATCCTCATCCCTCAGATCCGGCTCAACCGAAAGCAACATCTCGATCAGCCATTTCTCGGCCTCGTCAGTCCGCGACAATCGCATCGCGGAGAACCGAATCTCGAGTTCCGCGGGGTCCGTCGACAAGTCCTTGAGGTCATGCTCTTCGATTGCCGGAAGCTCCAACGAAGACTGCTCAACGTCGATTTGGCGGGCCAACCGCTCAAAAAGTCGGTCGTCCAGTTCGCGATCGCCCGAGTCGAGAAACAACCAGACGACATCGCCCGCAACCAGCCGCTTGCCAAGCTCGACGCGTGCGGGGGAAGCGAGCAACCTGTCGACCTCTTCACCGGTCCACTCCGCCGATCCGACCCCTTGCGAATCGCCCCCCATGCCCGCCGCGACGGGCAATTCGACCACCATCCGCGGCAGCGATCGATCGGTCAACCGATCCCACCGGCGCTGATCCGACGGATCAAGTGGCTCCCGCACGTCGATCGTGACCGCCTGAACGTTCGCGCCAGCGATCGATCGATCCCTAATGCCTTGCATCCTTTGGCGATCGGAATCGTCGAGATCCCTGTCGTGGTAGACGTAGACGCGATACGCGTCGGGACGCCAATGCTCCAACGCGTAACGAAACACGGGAACCGAGCAAGCGATGGCGGCGATCGGGACGATGATCGTAAGCAGCGGCGCCAATAACCACCGGGGATTAAACTGGACCATGAGTGCGTTCGTCTTCGCGTGTCTGAGGGTGGGTGGTATCTCGTTTGACTATTCGCATCAGCGATTTATTCGGCTGAGTTCGATGCCGGAGAGGATCGGTGTGCCACGCTCAGCAACCAAGCGGAGTGTGAGTAACTCGCCCAGTTCGATCGGCTCACAATCTCGGATCTCGGACTGACCCTCGACCAAGGTCAGATCGGTCACGACGGCAACATCGTTTACGTGGACATCGAACGTTCGTGGGCCGATTGCGGCGCCGCCGCCACGAGGAAGGCCGAAGAACAAGCGAATGCGATACCGCTGCGGCGGAGGTGGATCGCCCGACGACGGCTTCGACTGGGACGCACCTTCGCCGCCTTTGTCAGCAACGCCCCGCAGCGCGATACGAATCTCTCCTTCCCCCTCCAAACCGGACGCGAAAACCCAGCGGTAGTCCTCTGCCTCGATCGCCGAGGAATGCCGCCGAATCACGCGAAAGTCACCGACGGTTTCGATCCGCAACGCCGTTTGCTCGGCCGCAACCGTGGGCGATTCGATCCACAGAATCGAGTCCTGACTGACGCGATGCCCCGGCGCTCCGAAATTGACTCCCAACCGATCGATCGCTCGTCCCTCGCCGTCCAGGCGAGCCATGTGATTGATCGTCCAGGTCTCGATATCCGGCATATGGACCAACGCGAGCGACGTCTGATTCTGGTAGGAACAACTGCAGGTGCGGGTGTAATCGGGGGCGTTGAGGACGCCGCCGGCAGCGATCAAGTTGCCCGTGCACCCCGATTTGAAGCCGCCGAAATTGCCCGTCCCTCCGTGAGTCGCCAGGTCATAGAATCCCGCGGCACCCGAGCGGAAAGTCAACAAATTCTCGCTCGCCAGAATCGTATTGCAGCCGTACGTTCGAGTAATCCTCCAGGGCTCTTGCTGCTGGGTCAGCGGGTTCGTGATCAGGTAAGGCTTGCCCGTGGTGAGGTACAAGGCACCCGCCGATTCGCTGTAACTATTGGCGTTGGTGATGATCAGGTCGTTGTGAAGGATGCACGGCCCAGAGTACTTGAAGTCCGGCTGGCTCCACTTGACGGAGCCGTCTTTGCCACGATGGACGGTCATTCCGCGATCCACCTCGGCGCTCAACCGATCGCTCCCGGCCGCGCCCGCTTGGAGGAGCAGGTCGTGGGTTTCGGAATAGCCCAACCACGTTCCGAAGACGCCCTGCTCCTGTTGCCAGACGGTGTCGCCGGTTTTCGCATCCAACGCAACCAATCGGTAGCTGTCCGGCAACGCTCTGCCGCGTCGACGAAGCTTGTCCTCGACCGGTTTAGGGTGTTTGTCGAGCGCATAGATTCGTCCGCCACCGGCGACGACGGCGTTGTTCCAAAAACTATGCTTGGCATCGACTCGCCAAAGTAGCTGACCCGTGTGACGATCGAACGCGACCAACGCGAGGCTGCCCGCACGATCGAGGCTCTTGGATCCGTACCCCGCCTTACTGCTCCGCAACTGGCTATCCTCATCGTCAAACGACAGGCCAAGCCGGTCTCGATAGCGAGCGAAACCGAGACCGCCGATCAACACGTCCCCGTAGACGCCGATGTAGCTCCAATCATGAGGATTTTCGGGGTCGTCCTGAGGCAACGCGATGTCACGGATCGACTCTCCGGTCGCCGGGTCGAGGACGCGGCAAAGCGAACCTTCGACGATGTAAACGTGTTCGGGCGTCACGACGAAATTCGTGCCGCGGGCATTGGCACCCGGAATATGGACTTGGTTGTACGCCGGATCCAACGGCGTTTCCTTGTACGTTGAGTCGTAGTAGACATCGAAGGTTCCGAGATCTTGAAACTCCCTCTTCCAAAGCACTCGGCCAGTGTAGACGTCGCGCGCGCTGAGCACGTTGATCCCTTGGATGAACAGACGGCCGTCAACGACCTGCTGCGGTGGCCCATGACCGTGGCGGGGGAGAACGTCCATGTGACTGCTGCCACCAAACCAAAGTACACCAAGCGGCAGTTTGACCAGCGAGTCGTTCGATTTGCGAGTGTTGGCGATGTCGCCGTGAAGATGGGTCCAATCGGCCGACCCCGGCAACGCTCCCTCGCGATGCAGCAGCACGACATCGTCGCGAGGTTCAACCCTCGCCTGCTCGAGCCCCGGCTCACGAGAGCCCGACAACACTCCCTCCGCTGAGTCCCGCGAAGTCAGCAGTTGCAACACTCCCCCGTAAGGTCGCACCGACTCGTAGAGCGCCGACAAAGCGTCCACGTCAGCGGCCAATTCCAGCGCCAGTTCCTCGCCGACGAAAATCATCTCCGCGAGGTAGGGCGATGCCGCAAAGCTGGTAGGCGTTCCCTGATGGACGGTGACCCTTCCGTAGAGACCCGCGCGATCCAGCCGCTGCCGAAATCGACGGACCCGCTGGGCGTCGGCATCGACGATCGCCAATTGAACAAACGGCGATTGGATTGCCATGGCGTTCAACAATGCCTCATCAGCCGCCCCAAACCAGAGGGCGTAACCGTCGGCATTTCCGTTCTTGAGCAATTGCCGAACCCTCCTCTCCGCATCGGGTGAGACCGTCAGTGAGTGAGCTTCTTCCGGCAAGTGCGGCGCGGAGGATGGCTGATCAGCCCCAAATGCGAGAATGTCACCTCCGAGGGTCACGGCAAACAGTTTCCCGTCGGATGCGAGCAACCGCTCGATCTGGTCCTCAACAGGAATCGACCAGGCGACTCGCGGTGATGATGCGGCCGAGCCGCTGCGGATCTCGGGCAATTCGATCGCCGAAAGGGAATCCTTCCCAGCCGCATACAGGCGATCGCCCGCAAGAATCAAATCGCCCGTGCCATCAACATCGGTTTCCCAAACGATCTTCCGGCCTGAATCGTATGCCCTCACAACCGGCTTACCGTCTTGAGTGGTTTCCGCGGAGTAAACCCGGTCGCCATGCAGCACGGGCTGATTGGGCATGAACGCCGTCTTGTCACCCGACGCGAGGTTGAACTCACGCGTCCCTTTGCCGCGTGTGTGAACGAAAAAGACGGACTCGTCGGCGATCACGAACGAACCCCCGGTTCCCTTTCCTCCTGCATTGAGCTCGAAATACCGCAGAGTTCCGGTGGCGCGATCGAGGACGGCCGGAACCGAGCGGCCCCCAGGAATGATTAAGTGTTCAGCCGTCGCCACGAGCGCTCCCTGCGGGGCGACACCCGCAAACGCGTCGGCGCTATGCGGTTGCTTGATGTACGTCGAACCGGATGAATCGTTTACCCACTCGATCTCTCCGGTGTCGGCGTCTAGCGCATAAATGAAGACCCCCATCATTGGCCAAATGCTAGCCGCGAAATAGATCTTGCCATCCTTAACTACCGGCCCACCGCGCGCCGGCCATGCCGACACCAGTCGACGATTACCGATCACTTTTCGTGGCCCGGGTCCACCCGAAAACTGCCACACCAAGTCTCCCGTGACCGCATCGACACAATAGAGCCGCCCATCATCGCTCGTGAAGTACACCCGGCCCTGCCAACCGACCGGAGCCAACCTTACCGGTGCGTCGGTATAAAACGCCCACAAATCGCGACCCGTTTCGAGATCCACGGCCGATAATTTGTCGCTGTCGCTGTGTCCAACGAACATCCGCCCATCGATCACGATCGGCTCAAAAAGCCGGTCATACGACATCAGATCGAGATTCAAGGGGTCGTCCCAGGCTTGGACACGAGGCGTGCCGGTGCGTCGCCAAAGGAGCTGTAACTCGTTTGGCAACGAATCCGGAGACGCGGCTGATCGCGCGGAGTCGTAACGCCACATGGGCCAATCGCCATCGGCTCGATGGCTTGTTGCGTTCAACGCCGCCAACGGGATAAACGCGACGAGACAGACGAGCCATCGGAATGCATTCCAACGGGATGCAACGTTCCCGCGGGACTGGCGATAGAGATTCATCGAGGGGCGTTCCATCGAAGCGGTGGGACAAAGGGTTATCGGTGGTGGGACCGACTGATGGTGGCGAATCTCTACTGTCGACCAGATTGCGCTCTGCGCCAAGCTTCCCTGATCGATCAATGCTAGGGGGGTTCGGAAAAAGAGCAGCATTCCTCCCCATGCCACCGCGGTTTTGCCGCGTTTGAGTCCCTGCAACCGCGGCTCAGCCGCGTTTGGGTCGCGGAATCTTGGTACCCACCTTGGTCGCCGATTTTCCGGACGACGCCGATTTTCTTCCGCCTCGACGTCCACGACCACTACCACCACTGAGCTTGCCGGCGGCCTCGAGTTCGATTTCCGAAAGGGGTTTGCCGACATGGTCCTTTAACTGAAGAACACGATCACGGATCGAAGCGGCACGCTCAAACTCAAGGTTCTCGGCGGCGGCAAGCATTTCTTGCTCGAGCGCCTCAATGAACTCGATCGTGATGTGCTTCGCGCCATCGTCTGTTTTGGCGGCCGCCTCGGTGCGACGGTGTTTGGACGCGTCCGCCTCAATTCCGGCGCGCATCGCTTTCTTGACCGTTTCGGGGGTGATTCCATGTTTGCGGTTGTAGGCTTCCTGGATCGCCCGCCGCCGTTCGGTCTCGTCGATCGCCGCCCGCATCGAATCGGTGACGCGGTCGGCATACAGGATGACCTTCGCGTTCACATTTCTCGCCGCGCGACCGATGGTCTGGATCAGGCTCGTTTCACTGCGGAGGAATCCCTCCTTGTCGGCGTCGAGGATCGCGACGAGCGACACCTCGGGGAGATCGAGCCCTTCACGAAGCAAGTTGACCCCGACCAAGACGTCGAATCGGCCGGACCGGAGTTCTTGTAACAAATCGACGCGTTCGAAGGCATCGAGTTCACTATGCAGCCAGCGACAGCGAATCCCCTTCTCTTGCATGAATGTCGCCAGGTCTTCGGCCAACCGCTTGGTGAGTGCGGTCACCAATACTCGCTCACCGACGGCCGATCGCTCGCCTATGCGTTGGATCAGGTGATTGACCTGGCCGCGAGCCGAGACCACTTCGACCACCGGGTCGAGCAATCCCGTCGGTCGGATGATCTGCTCAACGACTTCGCCACCCGTCTTTCCCAACTCGAATTCCGAAGGGGTCGCCGAGACAAA
>JBGTCJ010000285.1:0-13350 GCA_041748895.1 Pirellulaceae bacterium | reverse complement strand
GGCCTTCGCAATGGGCAACACCACGCCGTCTCGATCCGCTACCAATTGGAGGCGTGTGAGGTCGGCGTCCACTTGATCGAGTTGGCCGCTTAGTGCGTCGCGGCGGGCACGTGCCGTGGGGAGTTGGGCACGAATCGCGGGGGCGGTCGCTCCACGGGCTTCGACGTGATCGAGCCAGGACTCCGCCCGTCGCAACTCACCCTCGAGTGTCAATCGCTGGATCTCAAGCTGGCGGTTTACCAACCGCGCGATCACTTCGCCTCGCTGCACGCGTGATCCAACGGGAACCTCGATTTGTGACAACGTACCCGGTACCGAGACAAAGACGTCGGCAGAGTTTTCAGGCCGAAATATCGCACTAACGGTCATCCAGTTGGGAACCGGGATCGCAAAAACCGCCCAAATAATCGATGCCATGGCAATCATCAGAAGCCGCGGCCGCCAGCGATGACGCGTGCTCACGTTTCTCCACTGGCGCCACCAGAGGAATGTGGGAACCAACATCGAAAACCAAACCAGCCAGATGCCCATCAGTATCGCAACCCACCGAAGTCCCATCGGTTGAAGCCACTGGCTAAGGATCAAGATCATGCAAGCCAGGATCATCCATCGGTACGTAATGGACGCCAACCCGTACGCCAACAAGAAACGGGTGGAAAAAGGGTCATCAGCGCCGTCGTCGACTCGCCCTCGCCCGAATACCACACGCGCGACCGCATCGGACACGCGTTGGCGCGAGCGTTGCCAAAGGTTCACAAGGCCCAAAGCATCCGACAGCAGGTAGTAGCCGTCATACCGCAACAGCGGATTTCCATTGATCAACACCGTGTTCACTGATCCGAGCACCATGACGGTCAAGCACACATGGTTGAACACACCCGGGACACTGAACCACCAGAGGATCGTCGCGACCGCCGCCATCAGGATCTCGACATACATCCCGGCTGCTGAGATCACCAAGCGTTGGTGTACTTTGGGAAGTCGCCACGCATCGGAAACATCGCAGTAAAGGCAAGGTGCGAGCAGCAACAGCATGACGCCCATCTCTTTGGGTTGCACGGCGTAGTGTCGACATGCGACGGCATGACCCAACTCGTGAAGGACCTTGATGACAATGGTGGTGACAAGAACCATGCCAAGCATTCCGGGGGTCGCAAACGTCTCCAGGCTCGGCAGTCGGCCGATCACCTCATCCAAGCGGCTCACCACAATCGCGATCGCTGTCAAAAGCAGAAAGATCGCCATGGCGAACGCGGCAGGTGAAAAGATCGGTCGCATCAAGGGCTCCGCCCACCTCAAGATCCAATGGGGGTCGAATCCCGGCAACCGAATCACGAGAGGATTCTGCAGGGCGTTCCAGAAATGCTGCCGCCGCTGGAGTTGCCGATGACGCAGCAGCACCTCGGCCTGCCCCGGCAATCCCGATTCGACCAATCCGTCACGGTGCCAACGGCCGATCAATTGTTCGAGGCGGGCCCGGTCGAGTCTCCGACGAGGGTCGCCCGCTTCGAACCGACCCCGAATGGACGCGAAGGTGGCTTCGCCATCGAGCATCCGCAGAAGTCGGTACTCTTCGTCGAACAGATAGTGGTACTGACGGACCATCGGGTCCGAGAGGATCCACGTCCGTCCCTGCCGATTCGATGTTTCCACGACTTGAAGCCCGCTTCGCATGCGGACCGGGATCGGCCGACCCCTGAGCCTGCGCAGCGGAGCCGAAGGACGCTCCGGATCGAGCGGACGATCGGCGTTCATCTCAAGGGGCGGGCTCGTGGTCACCGATTCTCGCGGCGGTTGGGGAAGTCGAGAACCAAAGTGCCGCGATCACCGGGGCGCAGCTTCAATCCGACGTTCTCAACTTCGACCCAAATTCGAATCTGGTCACTCTCGGGCTCGATTTCAGGGTCGAGAAACGTCAGTGTTCCACGAAATGTTTTGGCATCGGGCGCCTCGATCGAGGGCACAAACAGCGTCGCCTCCATTCCCACCAACTCAGCGTCGCCTTCATGCAGGCGAATCGTTTCGGCAGCCAGAAAGCCGACACATCGCAAACGATCCAGTCGGATGATTCTCGCGATCGGCTGGCCCGGGATGACCCACTCGCCGACCTCACGTGGGACCTCTTTCACCATCCCGTTAACCGGAGCGAGGACTCGGTGCCTCTGCGATCGGTCCTGGGCCAAGTCAAGCTGTTGACGACGATGGCGATGCGTCAACCCGGCGATCTCAATCTTATGCCGCTGTTCCCAAACCGATGTCTTCGTCTCGGTCGCTCGCAGACGATACTCGTCCATTTCGGCTTGAGAGATGCTCCTACCAAAATTTGCCAGCGATTCTTCGGCTCGTCGCAAGTTACTTTTGGCGACTTCGTGGGCCGCTTCAGCCGCCTCGACTAGTGGGGTGGCGGAGGCCTGTTTCTCAGCGATTGCCATTTCGATCTCTGCTAAAGCTTCGGTCATTCTCGCCTCGGCATCATCAACTCGCGCGAGCGTATCGCCTTGAGCGACGATCGTCCCCTCTCGCGCCGCGACCTCCGCCAAGACACCTGCTACCTGGGCCGGGACTTCGGTGTCGCTGATCGCGGTCACCAACACCCGCGGAACCACAACCGATCGGTTTTCCGAAGGCCGCGCCGCCGCGGTCCTGCCGCTCTGTGCGAACGCTGCACGGCCGTCGCCGATGACGTCGACACCCATCAAACCCACCAAAACGCAAACTGCCATGCGAGAGGCCGACGAACCGAGGTCGCTCAATGTTCCCCTGTGTCTATGCCCCGGCAAGCTCCCTGAATTCAGGGTCTCACGCTTCGAAGCGCACTGATGACATCCACACACCTTCATGAAACGAGCCTCTTCACGTCAGAGCGAGATCCAGGACCAAATGGCATCCCACAATCGGCGAAACCAAACGTATCCCAAAGCACGCGAACCACAATCGATCTCCGCGCGAACCTGCGCTCCTGACCGTGGCAATTGCAGGTCGTCAGGATCGATGCTAACGGTAACCTCAACGATCGGGTCACCGCGATCGGAAATCGAAGTCACCTGCGCGACTTCGACTACCTTGCCGATTCGCCGCCTGCGCGGATCGGTTGCCAGAATGTACTCAACGTCAAGATCGGGCTTGAAAGAGGCGCGGGCATCCAAAAGGTGACCGGCTTCGCGGTCTGGCAATTCCAGTGAGAGTGTCCAGGGCGTGTCGGCGGCAGCAATCTGCAATAAACGCTGTCCCCGCTTAACCGGACGCCCCAACAGGGTGTGCCGCACCTGCCACGAGAGTACGTGGCCCTCGATCGTGCTTCGAACGGTGAGCGTCTTGTGTTCATCTTGCAACAATTCGAGCTGCCGTTGGTAGCTATCCAGCACGGCTCGGAGCCGCGTTTCGCTCGCGGCGACACCGCCCGCATCCTCGTGCGCTAATCCGCCGGCCTGACTACCGCGGCGGCGCGCCGCTTCTGCCGCACGAAGCTCCTGTTCGGTCGACTCAATCGCCCCCTCAACACGACGAAGTTCGAGTTCCAACTCCGGTGACTCGAGTAAGACCAGCGGCATGCCCACGACAACACGATCGTCGTGATCGACCTGCACATCGGACACCACTGAGTCGCGCGGCGCAAAGGCGTTGAAAAGGTTTGCCGGGCGTAGCGCCCCAGACGCTTCAACCTTAAGCGGCGCTGGGATCCATACCAACGCGGAAACCAACGCGGCAATCGCACCCGCGACTATCCCCAGTCGGCCACCGTGACGCCACCAGCGAGCCTCCTGGAGCGTTCGCAGACGTTCGCCGACGCGTCTCAGCGGAAGTCGGTTGTGAGTGATGGCGTTGTGCAGCGCGAGCGAAAAATGGCTGGACCACTGTCCAAGATCCTCACGCAGATGCGAAAGACTGTCGGCGTCCTGAGTTTCAAGGACCATCACACCGAGCATCGGAGACTCGCGATGGCCATCATCCGTGGCATCGCGTCGCTGTCCGGTTTGCCGCTCCGTCGGGTCGACTACCGCGTCACCGCTTGGGCGTTTCAGGCCGACGGCGATCAACCCCAAAGCATGAGACCAGTCCAAGTATTGCTCGAGCGGTTGAGATACCTGAGGAGGCCGAGTCCGCTCGTCCAACCCATGAACCAGCGTCTCGCCCGATTGAGCAACCGCGGAGGCGAGCGAGGTTAGCGCCGCGATCGCCGGCGATCGGTGGTCAAGCGTCGATAGTCCGCTGACGGCCGCAACGCGGAAGCGACCGTTCTGGTGAACCAGCAGACAGGCCCGAGAGCAACCGGCAAACGTAGCCGAAGCGGCGACGATTTCATGTGCCGTTCGGTCCAGGTCGAGACTACCGTGAATCGATCGGATCACGCGGGAAAATCGATCCTGGTGAGAAAGCGAATCTTGAAGACGCCGCATCGTTCGATTTCGATCAAAGTCTTCGTAGAGCTGGCCGTAGGCTTCCAGCAGCTCCCCGGCCGTCTTGATCGAATCGGCATCATCGGTGCCACTCGACCAACCGCCGGACTCGCCTGGGCAAGCGACCGGGCGATTGATCGCCATTTGAAGAATGACGGGATGCTCCGCGTCCACCCGGAGAGTCAGCAACTCAAAGCGATCGTCCATCTGCCGATGCTGAGAGGCCCGTTCATGGGCGTCGTCCAGGCACGCGCGGACCGCTGCGATCCCTACCGACGCGACCTCCTCGTCGACAAACGTTACTGCCTCAGAATCCGTATCTGCCTCAGAATGCTGGGGCACGAACCGCAAGATCGGCTTCCACGTCCCGTCGATTCGTCCCCATGCGACCATCCACCTAGCCGGGGCGTCACCGGACAATGCGCGAAATAACGACTCCACGAAATGGTCGCGTGGCAAATCGCGCTTCGCTAGCGAGACCACCTCACGAAACCGCGATTGCAGATCGCGGTGCGAGGAGAGGTCGGCGAGGCTAGCGGAGCGTTCGTCGCCATTCATCAATCGAGTATCGCCGCTGATCGGATGCGGTTGAACGTGGAAAAGGCCGTGGGCTTTCCCAATTTTGCCGATTGTACGAATGAATCGGGTTGGGATGTGCCGAAATTAGGGAGGAAGGAATCGTCCGAAGTGGCGCGAGATACCCTGAGAATTGGTTTTGGCATACTTGCGAAACATTCGAGTCGGTCGCCGGGCGACCGGTGCGCATCGTCTCGCCAGCAGCCCCTGTTTGGCGTTGCTAGCGTGCGCGGCGGTCCTTGGCAGCGGTTGCGACGCGAGTCTACGTAAGTTGCGCGTCCGACACGAGACCGACTCGGCACAAGCCCTCGTGAATCGCATTGCGTTCGACCTCTCCCCTGGGACCGAGCCGAACGCCTCATCGGAGGTTCCCTTCACGGTGCACGACGAGGCGACCGACTACTGGGATCTCGGACCCGAAGAGGCGGTCCACATCGCGCTCAGGAACTCGGCGGTCCTCAGAGATCTCGGCGGTTTAGCGATCGGTACGCCAGAGACCGCGTCGACCGTTTACGACCCTGCACTTCGTGAAACCGACCCCCGATTCGGTGTCGACGCGGCGCTGAGCCAGTTCGACGCCCAATTCCGCGCGATGGCGATGTTCGAAAATAACGATCGCGCCGTCAACAACCGCTTCCTCGGCGGGGGCGCCAATCTCTTGCAACAGGACCTCGGCAACTATCGTCTGGAGCTGACCAAACGAGGCGCGACCGGAACCAGTTACACGCTGCGAAGCATCGTTGACTACGACGCCAATACCCTTCCAGGAAACTTATTCCCGAGCGTCTGGACGGCCCAGGCCGAAGCGGAGATCCGACATCCGCTGATGCGTGGCGGAGGGACGGGCTTCAATCGGATCGCGGGGCCAGGGGCGCAGCCCGGCAATATCTCCGGCGTCGTGATCGCACGGCTCAATACCGACATCAGCGTGATCGAATTCGAGCAGAACCTGAGGAACCTGGTTAACGATATCGAAAACGCCTACTGGGACTTGTACTTCGCCTACCGGATCCTGGACACCCGAAAAGCCGCCCGAGATCGCTCTCTGCAGGTGTTGAAGCGAATTCGTGCCCGTGGTGAAAATCTGCCCGGAGGCGTCGCTGAACAAGAAGCGCTAGCCGAAGCTCAGTTTTACGCCTACGAGATCGAAGTTCAGAATTCGCTCGGGGGGCGTTTGGTGGAAGGCACCCAGTCCAACAACGGCAGTCGCGGGGGGACCTTTCGCGGAACACTCGGGATTCACGTTGCCGAGAGGCGACTTCGGCTGCTGATGGGGGTGCCTTTGAGCGACGGACGATTGATCCGCCCCAATCTCGACCCGACCCTAGCTCGCGTTTTGTTTGATTGGGAGGAAATTCTTGGCGAGTCGTTCGTGCGTCGCACGGAGCTTCGAAAGCAGAAGTTGGAAGTCCGCCGCCGTGAACTCGAACTGATTGCCGCCAAAAATTTCATTCTTCCGCAACTGGATCTCGTCGGACGACACCGCTTTCGAGGTCTCGGTCAGGACCTGATCGGTTCCGGTGTCCAAGGTGGCGTGGTGGTTCCACCCTTCACGGACCCACGATTCGGCAACGCGATCCAGGACCTCTTGACGGGTGACTTTCAAGAGTGGCTGCTGGGCGTCGAGATGACGCTTCCGATCGGTTACCGAGAGGGTTACAACGCCGTCCGTCACGCGCACCTTCGATTGGCGCGGGATCGAGCGGTGCTCGAGGAATCCCAACGTGTGATCAGCCATGACCTATCCAACGCGATCTCGGATCTGCACCGAGCCCACGAGGTCGGGCAGATCGCTTTCCACCGTCATCGTGCCATCCAAACGCGTCGCCAACTGCTCGAGGACCGTGATCAACGAACGGGAAACATTGACATTGCCATTCTTCTGGATGTTTATCGGCAGGAGGCGGAAGCCGAGGCGGAGTACATCCGGTCGCTTGTGGATCACGCCATCGCCATCAAAAACATCCACTTTGAGAAGGGATCGGTTCTCGACTACTCCGCGGTGTACCTTGCTGATCACGCGCCAACGCTCTAAGGACGTTTTTCAGGGGTCACGAGTTGATTCCTGAGTCACGAGCGGTGTGTCGGCCGCAAGGTCACCGCCCGGTCCGAAGCGGGAGTAAAAGACCCAGGCAACCGCAGTCGATGCGATGGCCAAAGCGATTAGCCCAACGATCAACCGGATTCGGTTGCGTTTCGCTTTCGCTTTTGGTTTCCCCGATCCTTCCTTCCCTTTAGCTGAAGAGTTGCCTTTCTTCTTTCCTCCCGTCTCGGCTTCTTCGACCGGTTCGGGAATCGGATCGAGCGTGACGGGGCCGTCGTAAACACGGCGCTTTTCCGAAACCGGGAACACGCCCGAAGTACTCGAGGGGTGAGGCACTTCGATGCTGCTGAAATCAATTTCCCCATCAGGCGGCTTGGGTCGCGCGGTCGTGGTCGAGGCGAAAACCACTGAACACTTCGGGCACTTGACCTTGCCGCTCGGTGGTATTTGACGAAGCGAAAGCACCGCAGCACATTTCGGACAGCGAACTTGAACCATTCGAACGATTGCATCCCATCGCGGCGGAAAACGGATTCCAGTGTCGGTAGTTTACACACGATGCGATCCCCCGCTTCCCGGGTCGTCAATCTCGCGCTCGCGGATCTACAATGCCCGATCTCAAGCCCAATGACACCCCTCCGGATCGCTCAGGTCTCGCATGTCGTCTGCCACGCTTCCAAACCGCACCGATGTTTCTCCCGAAGATACCTGGGATCTCTCGAGCCTCTACAGCGGAGACGACGCGTGGGAAGCTGATTTCGCGAAACTGCAGGATCGAGTGGCGCAGTTCGCTTCCTATCGAGGACGCCTGGGCGAGTCTGCCGTGATACTGGCCGAAGCACTCGACTTCGACAATGAATTCGATCGCCTGGCCGAGAGAGTGGGGACTTACGCCTTTCTGAAGACGACCGAAGACCAGGCGAACAGCACCTACCAGGCGATGAACTCCCGCTTTCAGAATCTTTCGGTCAAGGCAGGACAGGCGGCAAGCTACATCCGCCCAGAACTGCTCGCCCTCTCCGAGCAACGCATGACCGAGTTGGTCAACGACCCCGCGATCTCGCTGTACCGACTCCAATTGGAAAGGTTGCTTCGCTATCGCTCTCACACGCTGGGCGAATCCGAGGAGCGGTTGCTCGCGATGCAGGGCGAAATGGCCGCCGCTGCGGGCGACGCCTTTCGCAAACTCAATGACGCCGATCTGAGATTCGGCAAAGTTGACGACCACGAGGGGCGTAGCATCGAACTTTCGCACGCCACCTTTGGCCAACTACTCATCAGCCCCGATCGAAGCGTTCGCCAAAAGGCCTTTCATCAGTACTACGAACAGTTTGCCAATCACGAAAACACGTTCACCGCGACGCTTGGTGGAAGCATTCATCGTGATGTTTATTACGCGCGGGTGCGAAATTATGAGAGCAGTCTCGAGGCGGCTCTGTTCCCCGACAATGTCCCCGTCGCCGTGTATGAGAATTTGATCTCCGCCGTTCGCGACTCACTTCCGGCGGTCCATCACTATTTTGACGTTCGTCGTCGCAAGATGGGCCTCGATTCGCTCCACCACTACGACACCTATGTGCCGATCCTGAGCGGAATTAAGAAACACCATACCTGGGATCAAGCGGTTGAGGTTGTTCTGCAGTCGCTCGCACCGCTGGGCAGCGAATACCTCGCGGTCCTCGAGGAGGGACTTCGCGGCCGGTGGTCCGATCGATACCCCAATCGCGGAAAACAGAGCGGTGCATTTTCCTGCGGGACCTTTGATGGTGACCCGTACATCTTGATGAATTTTAAGGAGGAGGTGCTGAACGATGTCTTCACGCTGACCCACGAGGCTGGGCACTCCATGCACACCTGGTACTCGGCGAGAAGTCAACCGTTTGCGTACTACAACTACACCATCTTTGTTGCCGAGGTGGCGAGCACCTTCAATGAGCAATTGCTGACCGAATACCTGTTGCGTCACGCCGGTGATGACCGCGAGAGAGCATTTCTGATCAACAACGAACTCGACAGCATTCGCGCAACGGTCGTTCGCCAGACCATGTTCGCCGAGTTTGAGAAACGCACGCACGAAATGGCTGAGGCCGGAGAACCCTTGACGGTGCAGTCGTTCCGGGCTGAATATCGGAAGCTACTTGACGCTTACTTCGGGCCTGATTTCGTCATCGATCCCGAACTCGAACGGGAGTGTTTGCGGATCCCGCACTTCTATCGGGCGTTCTACGTGTACAAATACGCGACCGGTCTGAGCGCCGCGGTCGCGCTCTCCAGGCGTGTGCTTGAGGGCGGCGAATCCGAACTGCGGGATTACCTCGCCTTTCTCTCGGGAGGGTGCAGCCGAGATCCGCTGGACCTCCTCAAGCTCGCGGGCGTTGACATGACCGACCCACAACCGATCAAGACGACGCTGGACCGCTTCGCCAAACTTACCGAAGAACTCGATTCGCTAACCTGACCAAGCCCGAGTCGGGTGCGAACCCGGACCGGACGCCGGATCACTGGCGCTGAAGCGACGCGCCGTTGTCACCCAACTGGGCGAGCACCTGAAGCACGCCATTGAGATGGGCCAGCCGCGGTCCGAAACGATCGACGAATTCGTGGAGCATGAAATCGCCCTCCAACAAATGATCCTCGCTTTCAAGGATTTCGTCAGTGATCGACTCGAGGAACTGAGTTTGCACGCGGCTAAGGGATTCGGCGGCTTTACGACATGCCTTGGCGAGCCGTGGGTTCGCTTCCTTCCACGCTTGCAATTCGCCCACCCGCTGCTTGTGCATCGCAACGGTTTGTTGAGAAAGCTCAGCGAGCAGTTCATTCTGCCGTTGCTGACCGGCTACCAATTGCCGCAGCAACTCGATCTGAATCACGTCCCTTCGGTCAATCGGTTCCGCTGCCGATTCGGCAGAAACATCGATTCGAAACACGGGAGACATTGGGATGTGTTCCTGCGACATGATCGAAAGCAGTTTCCTAGAAAACCGGAGACATGGGGAAGCGTCCGGCCTGATCTCGATTGGAGTGAACCTGTCTCCCCACGCTTAGCCGGCAAGCCCGGAGTATAACTCAGACCTCGCCGTTGTGTCGAGCAAATCGCAATAAGTCTGCCCACGATTGGGGGCCCGACGGCAGGGTCATCGGGACAAACCGAATCACCACCGCCGCGTGGAGCCGAGCTACTTCTGCAATAGTCGCTCAATCTGATCGACCGCCAACGTCACGGACTTCGCAGCCATTTCGAAATTGGTGTGGTTGCTGACCTCGGGCTGAATTTCAACAAACAAAGTCTGAGCCGCTCGCAATTTGCCGAGTTTCTTTTTCGCCATCTTCAGGTACCCCTCCTCATCGTCGGCTTGCTTTGCCGGGGCGAGCGCGAGGATGTAGTCGTAAAGGTCGCGGACGATGTTACGAAGTTCCTCGTCATCGACGGCCTCGTCGCTATGTTTCAGGAACGTTCGGACCATCCACACATGCGAAAGTTGCTCATCAATCGCGCCCACCGTGGTGAAAAGGTCCGTTTCGGATGGCTCGCGGTTCGCAGAATCACTCATGGCCGTGGCAGAGGTATCCCTGGGGTGAGAGAAGGTCGTGATCCGGTAATTTACAGAATACTCAGTGAGAAGTGGACGCCAGTTTCTTTTCGACTTTGTTTTCAACCGCAGGCCCGCCGGGTCCGGGCTCGGTTGCCGGCTTGGGCGCGAACACCAACACGGTCACGGCCCCCGTGATCGTCACCAAGAGCGCCAGCATAAACGGCCACTCGATCAGGCCCCAGCTCCGGTTTTCCGTCAATGTGGTGATCGTGTTCACAATCGGAGCCAACCCGAAGATCAGCGGCATCACGAAAATCGGCTTTCCGCCAAAATTGAATGCGTAGATGATCCCCAGCGCGCCGATGGCGCCCGCGGCACCCCCGGCAAGGCTCCAAACCATTCCGCTGGCCGTCCACTGGCCGCCCGATTGAATCACGGGAATGATCGCCAACGGCATCGCGACGGCGATGATGAAATAGGCGATTCCGACGCAGAGAAAGGGCCGCAGACGACTGCCGCCCATCATCATCTGCCCCTTGTGGAGAACCGGGCCGTAGGCGCCCCAGCTGACGACGGCCCCCAGAACCGCGGCGATGATCACCGGAAAATTGAGATTCGCCGACGGAGGAGCGATCGATGCGGAACCCGCCTCCAGAGACGAATCCGACGCGAGCGATGTCGTCGCCACCTCGACAGGCGGTGGAGTGACGGCATTTCCCGGGCGAAAATAGAGCACGCCCGCCCCGCCCACGGCCGCCATCATGATCCCGACGAAAAAGATCGGCTTGATCGGTTCAAAGTTGCGACCCAGTGCCATCGTGACCAGAGTGTTGACTACCGGCGCGCCGCCAAACACCAATGGCATCACGTAGACCGGCTTGGCGTGAAAACTGAACGCGATGATCACGCCGAGCGCTCCCAAAGCACCCACCGCACCCGCGAGCAAACTGAGCAGAATCCCACGAAGTGACCAGGCGCCTTTTTCTGGACGGAACCGCAGAATCAGCAGCGGGACGACGACGGCGATGAGAAAGTAGGCGAATCCGACGCCGACGAAGGGTCGCAGGGCATCCCCCATCGCCAAATTTCCCTCGTGCATCAGCGGCCCGTAATTTCCCCAGCAAAAAATCGTCAAGAAGACGAAAGGCAGAAAGGCAAACGCGCGATGCATGGTCCGTTTTCCCCGGTGGACAGTTATTCCGCTCGATGGCTCCTCGAGCCGCGACATTGTAGCCAAAGCAGGCAACCTCGCGATCGCACGGCGAGCAAGTCCCGCTATCGGCGGCGCTAGACGTTGAACAAAAAGTGACAGATGTCGCCATCTTGCATCACGTAAGATTTGCCCTCGATGCGAAGCTTGCCCTTCGCGCGGATCTCCTTTTCACTGCCGAGCGCCTCCAGATCCTCTAACTGGTAGACCTCGACACGAATGAAACCTCGCTCGAAGTCGCTGTGGATTACGCCCGCCGCCTGCGGCGCGGTCGCGCCAATGGCGACCGGCCAAGCGCGAACTTCCTTCTCACCGGCGGTAAAATAGCTCTGCAATCCGAGTGTTCGGTAGGTCGCCCTGGCGATGTGGCCCAGTGCCGGCTCGGTCAATCCGACCCCATGCAGCATTTCGGTTCGGTCGGGTTCATCGAGTTCCGCGATTTCGGCTTCGAGCTTCGCGCAGACGCAGACCAGTTCCGCACCCGATTGCGTCGCCTTGGCGCGTACTTGTTGCACCAGTGGGGCGGCGCCCTCCAGATCGTCTTCGTCGACGTTCGCCACCAACAGGATCGGTTTGGCCGACATCAATCCGAAACTCGAAATCGCTTTCTTCTCCGGATCCGGCAGGACCAGGGTTCGAAGCGGGGCGTCGGTTGCGAGATGATCCAAGCACCTCTGGATCGCGGCAACTCGCAATTTGGCCTCCTTGTCGCCGCTGCGCGCGGTTCGTTCCGCCTTCCCGAGGGCACCTTGAAGCGTTTCGATATCGGCGAGCATCAACTCGGTCTCAATCGTTTCCATGTCAGCCAACGGGTCCACCTTGCCATCGACGTGGATGACATCCGCGTCCTCGAAGCAGCGAACGACTTGAACGATCGCGTCGACCTGACGAATGTGACTGAGGAACTTGTTCCCGAGCCCCTGGCCTTCACTGGCCCCCTTAACGATTCCCGCGATGTCGACCAATTTCAGCGCCGCGGGGATCACTTTCTGGGGGACGATGAATCGGGTGATGCGAGTCAATCGCTCATCGGGAACGCTCACAATTCCCTCGTTCGGCTCGATCGTACAGAACGGGTAATTGGCGCTTTGTGCCGCCCTCGAACTCGTCAAGGCGTTAAATAACGTGCTCTTGCCCACGTTGGGCAGACCGACAATACCGGCTTCCATGATTGAATGTTGTTTCGCGAGTGGAGCGTGGACAGGAAAGGCGCCGCGATTCCCGGCGGTCACGCGGGCGCCGGCTTCAGCGGTGCGGCTCGGTCATCTTCCAAGGGTCCAACGCATCGGCCAAAACGTCATCCGCCAAGATCTGCTTCTCACGGCAGAGCTCACGAATCGTCTTGCCGCTGGCGAACGCTTCCTTGACCAGCTTCGAAGCCCGCTCGTAGCCGATCAGCGGATTGAGACTCGTCGACATCGAAAGACTCTGTTCGACCGCCGCTTCGCACTGTTTTTCATTGGCTTCCAGTCCAGCGACACAGAAATCGATAAACGCGTGAATTCCCGAAGAGAGCAATTCGATCGACTCAAGCGTCGTGTGGGCCATCACCGGCATCATGATATTGAGCTGGAAATTGCCACCGGCGGC
>JBGTCJ010000284.1:0-2783 GCA_041748895.1 Pirellulaceae bacterium | reverse complement strand
AAGCATATATGTCCGATTGCGTGCGCCGCTGTTTTGGCTGTGCTGCTTACTGCCTCCGCTTCGCAGGCGGCCTTGTTCACCTACAGCTTTACCGGCGAGGTGACCGAGGTCTCAAACCCCATTGGACTGTTCGCCAACTCGGCGGTGGTCGGAGCTCCCGTTACGGGCTCTTTCACCTACACCGACAATCCAAACACGGCCCCTTTCTCTATCAACGCAAATTTCACCAACCACCTGCACAGGGAGACGCCTGCTGACACCGAACTCATATTCAACATTGGTGGTACGACAGTACACTCGTTCGCCAACTCCTTGTCCAATCAAATCGTCGGCGATGACAACTCGAGCGACATTTTTCCGCCCTTCTTTCCGATCGGCGATTCATTTCGTTTCGTCGATGCTCTTGATATCACTTCAACGCTGTTCGACCTCAGCCAGGCCGATCTGAACCAGTATGCGAGCGGGCACATATTGTTTGTAGACTCGACCGGGGGAGTATTCAGTTCGCAGGCCGTACCGTCGGGCCTGCCGTTGTCATCCTTTAACGCCCGATTGGGAATCGTGGACATCTACGACGATAACTTCGAGGAAACCGGGAGGTTAACTTTCCGGATTGATTCCGTCCGAGCTGTTCCGGAGCCAGGATCAGCGACATTGATGATCCTGGGCATGACCGGCGCCGCCGTGTGGCGACGTCGTCATAGCAGGACAAGAAATAGGAAACCTAGCCGTTCGACCTTACCTACCCTGGACCAACAAGGGATTTCATGAGAACAAATCAGTCGTCTCCCGCGATGGTTGCCATCGCTGTCCAAATCTGTCCATCAATTTGATTGCTTATGAAGGCAACGCTACCGTTGGCCCGGCACAGATTGACACCGCCCGGATAACCATGCCCTTTGCCGCATCGTGCCAAAGTGACCCGCCTGTCGACGTGGGCAAAGGAGCATATCGTATCGCTTGGACATCGGAAGACACCCGGCAATTGGCTGACGTCGTGTCCAGACATCCCCGCGCCGTTGAACAATACGGCAGGCTTGAACGCGTCGAGCTCGAGAAACGGCGCCAGCTGAAACCACGGCCCCACGCGTGCAGGTCGATCGCTGCTCGGTAGCGAAGCATCGCCCGGGTTGTGAAAGGGAAGCTTGCCGCCACTTGAACTCACAAACTGAGTCAAAGCGATACCCAACTGCTTCTGGTTGTTCTGACAACTTGATCTTCGACTCGTTTCTCGGGCCGCACCAAGGCCCACGGACATAATGTAGTGTCAAGAAAAAACCCTGCACGGCTTGAAGTCGAAATGGTGTCTTTCGCGTCGGGGCTGGTCTTTGCCCACGTTGCCACCTAGGTCCTTGCGGGAGTCGCCCCTTCCGCGCGCACGGTCAATTTCCGATTGAACTGGCGGGCGGCGATACTAGCGGCAAGGCGAGAGCGCCGCGCACCAACGCTGCAGGACCCCGTCCATCCAAAAGCGGTTGGTTCCTCGCCCCAGAAATCCGACGTGTCCGCCGCAGCGAGTCATCAACACCTGCACGTGCTCTGGCAAGCGGCCCGCGTGATCACTGAAACAGCTTGCCGGAACGATCGGATCGTTCTGGGCCGCTAAAATCAGAGTCGGTACGCGAATCTCGCTGAGATGGTGCATCGCAGAGGTTTGGGCGTAATAGTCGCGCCCGCTGGAGAAACCGCTCAGTGGCGCCGTCACCCGATCGTCGAGCTCACGAAACGTTCGCGGGATGCGGCGGAGATCGAGTTGTTGAAAGTCCGATCGGCGGCGCACCGGGTCGGGCAGACGCTTGAGCAGATGCGTGATGAAGTAGCGGTTGTAGGGCCGCATCAACCATCGCTCCATGTTGTCACTGCAGCGGGCCAGGTCGATCGGGGGTGAGACGGCCGCCAGGCGAATCAGCCGATCGATCCATGCGGGCGGCGTGTCGATGCTTGCCCCGATCCTGCCGATGGCGCGAAGCAATTGGTTTCCACCGAGCGACACACCGATCGCGCCCATCGGCCCGCCCTGCGTCAATTCGGCGATCCGATCGAGCGCGGCGATGCAATCGTCACTGCGTCCGGCGTGGGTCAAGCCGGTCGCCAAATCTCGCCCCGCGCCACAGCCTCGCATGTCGAGGCGGAACACACGGACACCCCACTGCGTGAAATGGCTGGCCAAACGGAGCATGTAGGGGGCAGAATGGCATCCGGTCAATCCGTGGACCAACATCACCGACCCGTCACCGACCTGCCAACCCTGCGGCAGGTCATCTTGCATCACCAGGCGGTCGCCATCGTCCAGCTCAACGATCTGCACGTGGGGCCGAAGCGATGGGATCGGCGGCGCCTTGAGCGACAACACGGTCTGCAGGTGGCCACCGCGAAGCAGGGGGTGGGCGCGAAACGGGGTTGGTGCGAGCTGGTCGAGCCCAGGAGGGGGTTCAACGGGCGCCGATGGCGGTTCACAAAGGCGCCGCCCGCTGCCTATCATCTCGACGTTGAGTGTCTGCATCGTCACAGCGTACACATCCGCCCGCGTTTCGGCAGCCCGAGTTATGCACACGATCCGTTCCTTCATCGCGATCCCGCTCGCCACCGACGTCCGCAGGTCGGCAAGGAAGCTACTGCGCGACCTCAAGGGTGATAAAGATGGAATGAAATGGGTACCCGAAGACGACCTGCACCTGACGCTCAAGTTTCTGGGCGACGTCGAGGACCGAGAGGTACCGAAGGTTTGCCTCGCGTTACAAGAGCACTGCCAGACGATTGAACCGTTTTCGATCGAGTTTTCA
>JBGTCJ010000283.1:0-22946 GCA_041748895.1 Pirellulaceae bacterium | reverse complement strand
TTATCGATACCATTCAGCGCCGTCACGGTTGACCTAGTCCAAGCTTCTACGGTGGTTCGCCGGCAGGGAGATGCGGTCCACGCCATCCTCGAGAGCATCAATCTGCCGATCGTCTCCAAGCCGATTCTACGAGACGGCATGGCGTTGGTTGACGGTGGCGTGCTAAACAATTTGCCCGCCGACGTGCTAGCCGAAAGCGGCGTTGACTTCGTCATCGGCGTTGACGTCTCCAGCCATGTGCGCAATGAATTTGCGGGTAATCGCCCGGATATGCCAACGATAAAAATGCGAAACGCAGGCTCGCTCGACACGTTGTTTAGAATCTTCGAGTCCCAGGCGCATAACATGGGCAAACTTCGCAACCGCGCCGTCGACTTCTGGATCAAGCCAGATACATCCATTTTTGGGCTGGCCGAGTTTCATCGCACTCGGGAGATCGCGGACGCCGGCCGCGCCGCAGCGGAGAACTCCACTTCGGAACTCATACAGCGACTGGTGGAACTCGAAAAGCGATTGCTTCATCACCCCCGAATGCATGCTTAGCCGCACTTAACAAGCGCCATCAAGTTACACCATACATCTGAACATGCATTGGCTCTGATGACCTTTATTGACTGGCTGTTTATTGGAGCCGTTGTGGTTCCGACAACGCTCTGGATCGCTTTGGCGATTCATTACCATTATCGCCAGCCCTGGCTCCGCTACTTCGCGTCTTTTGTTCCAGTGGCTGTTGTGAGTATCTGTTTGATGTTGATGCCGCTTTTCCCCTGGTCGATCGGTGTCTGGCTTGGATTGGTGGTGCTTGGGATCGCTTGGTGGTTTTCGCTGCGTCCAAGATCGGATCGCGATTGGGCCGTTGGAATGGAGGTGCTTCCCCAAGCTGAGATTCAAGGGGATACCCTACGAGTTTTGAACTTTCGCAATTTCAGCTATTCGGGTGATGGCAATCCGTTCCCTCGCTACGAAGAACGAACCTTCGACCTAAAGCGGCTATCGTCGATCGACTATTTTTTATCGCACTGGTCGGGACCGATCATGGCGCACACACTGGTGAGTTTTGGTTTTGGCGATCAAGATTTTCTGTGCGTGTCTGTTGAGGCCCGTCGACAGCGATGGCAGAAGTATTCGCCGTTGTGGGGTTTGTTTCGCACTTATGAGTTGATGTTTGTCCTCGGGGAGGAAAGAGACATCATACGTCTGCGGACAAACATCCGCGGCGAGCAAGTTTACATGTATCGCCTTCGTATGCCCTCGGAGAGATTGCGCCGATTACTTCTCGACTACGTTGATCGGATCGAGCGACTCGCGACGCATCCGGAGTGGTACAACTCGATCCTCAGCAACTGCACCACCAACCTATTTTACCAGCGCCGTGCGACTGCGCCCTGGTGGTTGATGCCTCAGATTTTCTTGAACGGGTTGTCAGCCCGAGCGATGTATCGACTCGGATACTTGGACAACCAATCGCCTTTCGAAGAGTTAAAAAGTCGCTGTGCCATTCGTGAACGGGCATTGATTGCTGACAAAGCCGTCGATTTCTCGCAACGAATCCGTGCACCGGGTGTCATCCCGCACCCACCAAGCGTCTGACCGCCGTACGAGCAAACCGCGAATCGTGACGCCCCATGTGGCCAATCTTCGGAATACAATGCGGCTCGCTGGTGTCCACCAAAACGGGGCCAACGCACCAATGCTGGACCAACGCACGCGAGACTAGTCATGGCTAATGCACACTTCATTCCGGCGGATATCGATCGGTCCCTCGTTGGCGTGATTGTCGTTCAGGACGATCGTATTCAGTGCGCCAACGCGGCGTTGGTCGAGTTGATCGGATGCGAGTTAGTGGACGTGATTGGCCGCTCACCGTCGGAATTTATTCACGCCGACGACTGCGGACGCATCGATGAGCCCTTACTTCGCCCGCTTGGCCACGAGGCGCAGGATCGACGGTTTGAAGCTCGCCTCGTGCGAGCGGATGGAAGCATCATCGATGTCGAGATGTTCGGATCGCGATTGAGCCTGGACGGCAAACCCCCGCTAGCGTGGGTCATCGTCGACACGACCAATCGCAAACGGACCCATTTGGCAATTGAGGAACGCCTGCGTTTCGAGAAGTTGCTGGCCGATATCTCGACCGATTTCGTCAATCTGGCCGTGGACCAGATCGATTCACGCATTGACGCGAGCCTGCGGGCGCTCGTCGAGTTTTTAGGGAACGATCGGAGCACATTCATCGAGTTCGGAGACGATGATTCGCATGTCCTGGTGACCCACTCCTTTGCCGTCGCCGGCTGTGAGTCGTTTCCACTGGGGCCATTTGCCGCCGAACGACTCCCGTGGTTTATCGGCCAGCTCCGCGGCGGAAGGACGGTATTCGTCCGCGATACCGCCCATGAACTTCCGAGCGAGGCGACGGCGGAACGGGAGCACTGCCTGGCGCACGGCATCAAGTCCAACGTGACACTTCCGCTGAAGGCTGGCGGACAGGTGCTGGGCGGCCTGACGTTCGCGTTTCAACGCGAACGCTGCCAGTGGCCGACTGAAATCATCTCTCGCCTTAAATTGATTGGAGAAGTGTTCGCCAGCGCACTTTTGCGCCGGCGGACGGAGGAGGCGCTGCGGGCGGCGCTGGCGGAAAACCAAAAACTGCGTCAGCGTCTGGAACAGGAGAATCTTTATCTCCGTGAGCAGGCGAGCTTGAAACATCACCATGGTCGGATCATCGGCCGCAGTGACGCAATTACCAACGTGCTGTCCCAAGCCGAACGTGTAGCCCCGACCGAGACGCCGGTGTTGGTGCTCGGCGAAACCGGGACCGGTAAAGAATTGTTGGCGCAGACGATCCACGATTTGAGCAACCGCAAACGCAGGCCGATGGTCATTGTCAATTGCGCGTGCTTGCCTGCCACGCTGATTGAAAGCGAGCTTTTCGGGCGGGAGGCAGGGGCGTACACCGGAGCCGCGTCGGCGCAGGTCGGCCGCTTCAAGTTGGCCGACGGCTCGACCCTTTTTCTCGATGAGATCGGCGAGCTTCCGCTTGAATTGCAAGCGAAAATGCTCCGCGTGATTCAGGATGGTCGGTTCGAACGACTGGGTAGCCCGAAAACCATTGCCGTCAACGTGCGTTTGATTGCTGCAACAAACCGCGATTTGAAAGCGGCAGTGCGGGAAGGCAAGTTTCGCGCCGACCTGTACCACCGCTTAAACGTCTTTCCGATCGAGATTCCGCCGCTCCGCCAGCGGCGCGATGACATCTCGCCCTTGGTCTGGGCATTTGTCGAGACGTTTGAACGCCGGATGGGCAAGACAATCAAGAGCATTCCTCGCGCGACCATGCAGCAGTTGGAGCGTTACTCATGGCCTGGCAATGTGCGCGAGCTGAGTAATGTGATCGAGCGGGCAATCATCTTGACCACCGACGACACACTGCGAGTGGACATGGCTGCCGCGATGTTCGACTCCTCGTCCTCGGGAGTATCTCTGAAGGAAACGGAGCGCGAGCAGATATCACGCGTCCTTCACGAAACTGGCTGGCGTATTCGGGGCGTGGGCGGCGCCGCGGAACGACTTGACATCAAGCCGACGACGCTCGAAGCCCGGATGACCAAACTGGGGATCACGCGGCCCAACCGGCCCGCCGGTCAATCTTAGGGACCAGCCCAAGGACCTCATCGCTCTCCCGGCGAACCTCGTTGGAGTTCGCCAGCCTCCAGCATTTCGTGGAATCTCCAGCATATTGGAGTTTCAGGCCGTGGCATCGGCGCTTCATCGCAGCTCCAAGCGTTTTCCGCAGAACAGGTTGGGGCTTCTTAGTCCTGCGCCGTCACAATCGGCACGGAAATTGAAATCCGTGCGGGTGATGGAATGGGTCTGCATTTCATGGTTGTGGCCCGGATGGTGAGGTACGTGAGGTGGGCATGATTCAAGCTTTTGTTCGAATTGTAGCGCCGTCAGGAAAAGTCGAGGAGATTCAGGGGATCTTTCGCGGTTTGAAAGGTCCAACCGATGCGACCAAGGGGTGCCGGGGATGCCGCATCTATCGCGACATGGATGACGATGGTGTGATCACCTGTTGGACTTCGTGGGACAGCCAGGAGGAGATCGAAGAGTATTTTCGTACCGAGCGATTTCGCCGACTGCTGCCCTACATGGAGATGTCGGTGGAACCGCCCGAGGTCAACGTGTGCGATGTAACTCCAGTTGGCGGAATTGAAATCTTGGTGGCCGCGATCGGCTCGCAGCCTCGTTAGGTGAAACATTGGCTCGCTCGGACAGGACAAGCAGATGAAACGATTGACATTCTTGGTTTTGGTGATGGCGTGGGGCATGGTGTTCAGCCCCTCGGTGCAGGCGGACCCGGCGGCCGACGAAGCGGCCATCCGCAAAGCCGTCGAATCCTATGTCGCGGCGTTCAATGGCGGAGACGCCAAGGCGCTCGCGGCTCATTGGTCGCCGGATGCGGTTTACACCAATCCGATCAGTGGCGAAGCGGTCGTCGGCCGCGACGCCATTGAGCAGCAGTTCGCTTCGATCTTTGCCGCGGACCAATCCATCAAATTGGTCGCTGAAACAGATTCCATTCAGTTCATTTCGCCGGGCGTGGCCGTCGAGCATGGCACCGCGCGGGTGATGGCCGCGGATCAGACGCCGACGGAAACCGAATACACGGCCGTCTATGTGAAACGCGACGGAGCGTGGCTTTTGGACCGCGTAAGCGAGGATGATGTGCCCGTCATCTCGTCGAACGACGAGCACCTTCGGGAATTGGAATGGATGATCGGTACGTGGATCGACGGCGATGATCAAGCAACCATTGAGACAACCTGTCAGTGGACGAAGAACCGCAATTTCATGACGCGAATGTTCTCGCTCACCGTGCGCGATCGAATCGAAATCTCGGGAATGCAGATCGTTGGTTGGGATCCGATAGCCAAGCAGATTCGTTCCTGGGTTTTTGATTCCGATGGGGGATTTGGCGAAGGCGTTTGGAGGAGAAAGGACAAGGCCTGGTACATCCAGACCATGGGCACCGCGCCCGATGGCAGTAAGTCTTCGTCGGTGAACATCATCACGCTGGTCGACGACAACACGTTTACTTGGCAATCGATCAATCGGCAGGCTGGCGGTGAATTACTGCCGAACGTTGACGAGGTTGTCGTCGTTCGCCAAACCGCGTCCCAATGAGTTCACCACTCATCTTTCGCCAGCTCCGTTCACTTAGTGAATCAAACACAAGGTACCATCATGAAGCGAATTCTATTTTCCCTGAGTTTTTTGGTGATCTGCTTCGCCGCCGTAGGTGAGTTGTCGGCCCGTGGCGGTCGTGGCGGCGGTGGGCGCGGTGGCGGTTTTAGCGGAGGTGGCGGCTTCAGCGGAGGCGGCGCGCGGAGTGGCGGCTACGGCGGGGGATACTCGCGACCTTCGGTGAGCCGTACTCCCTCGGTGAGTCGGCCAGCTCCACGGCCCTCAACTCCAAGCGTATCTCGCCCGAGTACGGGTAGCCGACCGACTGTCGGTACGCGCCCTAGCGCGGGCGCGCCTCCGAGAGCTGGCAGCGCGCTTCCCGGTGTGGGAACACGGCCTAGTGCGGGAACGCTTCCCAGTCCGGGAACGCGGCCTAGTGCGGGAACGCGACCGGGCGCGGGAACGCGGCCCAGTGCGGGAACGCGGCCTTCGGCGGGAGATCTGCAGAACTTCCTCGACGTCCGACCGTCTGGCGGTCCGCGACCGGGCACTCTTCCGGCGCGTCCCAGCAACCTTCCAAGCGGAATTGCCGGAGGAATCGCCGCTGGAATCGCCGGAGGGGCTGCGGCTGATTTCCTTCGCGATTCAGGCGCCCGACCGAGTCAATTGCCCGCTGGACGTCCCGGCGTGGGCGAGCGACCTGGAATAGCGGAGCGACCTGGAATAGCGGAGCGACCGCTTGCGGGCAATCGGCCGGACCGGATCGAGAACCAGGGCGAACGGCAACAGAACCGTTCCGATCGCCGCGATGAAATCCGCGACTACACCAACGACAATCCGATCCGCGATTTTTGGTCGGATCATCCGTTGTGGGGCACCTGGGCGATCACGCGCCCGTTCCGCTGGGCCGCGTGGGGCGGGGTAACCGGTTGGGTCGACTATGGCTGGACCGAACCGTATGAGTATGCCTACGGAGAAAATGTGTACTACGACGATGGCTCGGTCTATTACGGTGATCAACCGATCGCGACCGAAGAGGAATACGCGGCCCAGGCTGAAGCCATCGCCGCCAGCGCCCCGGAGGTTCCTGCTGACCAGGGTGATTGGATGCCGCTGGGAGTGTTCGCCCTCACGCCCGATGGCCAGCAATCTGGTCCCGAGCCGACTTTGTTTCTGCAGTTGGTGCTCAACAAGCAAGGGGTCATTTCCGGGACGCTCCATGATCAGTCGTCCAGCACCACGCAGACGATCGAAGGCATGGTCGACAAGCAATCGCAACGCAGCGCGTGGAATGTCGTGGGCAAGACCCGTCCGATCATGGAAACGGGAATTTCCAATCTCACCAAGGATACCGCACCGGCCCTGATTCATTTCGCTGATGGGCAAACTCAGCAATGGTTGATGGTGCGACTCGAAGATCCGGCACCGCAACAGGGATCGGAGTGATATCACATGACAGCCGATTTTTGCCGGAATCTCGCCTTGTTGTTGGGCGCCCTGATGATCGTGGGGTGCGGAGATCCGGTAACCCGACCGGAACTCATCCGGCCGGTTCGGGCGATCAAAGTGGGTGACTTGAATGCGATCACCGGCCGCGAGTTCCCCGGCCGTGCCAAAGCGATGCTGGGAGGACGGAATGCCGCTGCGCGCAGGTCGATGACAATCACCACCTCATTGCGGAATATTGCCGTCGGTATGGTGGTCGCCACGGCGTCCTTCGCAGGTACGCCGGCCCTGACAGCGGTCGTGTCCTACGGATTGGTCTCGCTCTTGGGAACGCTCGCCATATCACTGGTGCTCGGCTCGGTTGCTCCTGCTGCACAGCAGCCCATCGCGATCGACAGCCTAGGTTGACGAAAGAACTCATTGCAGGCGTGACACTGGCCGCCCATGCCATCCCCGTCTCGCTGGCCTGAGCTTTTTGGGGCGGTCGGCGGGAAAGGGCGTGACGGTGATGGCGGCAACGGTGGGTCGTAGGTCGCCGGCGTGTCTAGGTCGCCGTCACTGAATTTTTCTTTCTGGGTTCAGTTTTTCTTCGCTTTCTCTTCATCCTTCCAGATGACCACCGGGACGTCGTTCTGCAACCTTCGACCCTCAACGGTGCGGCCATCCTCAACCGCAGTTTCCAACAATTGCGTCAGCTCGGCAACGATCTCGGGCTTTTCGCCCGCGAGGTTGTTCGTCTCCTTACGGTCACTGGCCATGTTGTAGAGCTGGTTCGGCATGCCGTCGTCGCCTGTGGACCATCCGCCCGAACCTTTGCAGGCGACGAATTTCCAGTCGCCCTTGCGGATCGCGAAGCGTCCGGCGATCGAGTGATGAATCACAAAAGGGTGCGTGGGGGCCGCCGTCTGCGTGCCCTGCAGCACGGGCAGGATCGAGAAGCTGTCCACACCGGCGTCGTCCGGCAGGGTCGCGCCTAGAATCTCCGCGCAGGTGGCCATCAGGTGGTTGTGGCAAATCAACTCGTCGGAAACGCGGCCGGGCGTGATCACCCCGGGCCAACGGACCACATAGGGCACGCGGTGTCCGCCGTCCCATGCGTCGGACTTCATGCCACGCAGGGAGTAGCTAGGGTCGTGGCCCTTTTCCCGCAGCTCGTCGAAATTCGCTTGAGGCGAGCATCCATTGTCGGTGGTAAAGAACGCCAGTGTTTCGTCGGCGATGCCCAGGCGGTCGAGTGCATCGAGAATCCGCACGGTCGCGTGATCGGTCTCCATGACAAAGTCTGCGTAGGTATTGATCCCACTTTTGCCCACCCATTCATCGGAGGGAACGATGGGCGTATGCGGTGAGCCAAGCGCCAAGTAAAGGAAGAAGGGGTCCGCCGTCTTCGACTGCTGCTCGATGAAACGGATGCTGTGTTCGGTCGAAAGGGTGATGACCTGATCCAGGGGGATCGTCTGCGTGACCAAGTCATGCTCCGCCCACGAGTGCATTTCCCGGGCGTGATGGAAGCCGTGGAATTCGTCGAAACCATGCTCGATCGGGCCATCGATTACTTTCGAACCAACGGGTGCCGCCTTGGCACTGAATTTCCCATATGGCTTCTGTGTGACGACAGTCCGAAGGCCTTTGTCGCCCTCGGGAAATTCGTAGCTGTATCCAAGATGCCATTTGCCTACCAACGCAGTCCTATAGCCGTGCCTCCTGAGAAATTCGGGAACGGTGAGGATGGACGGGTCAATGAGGCAGCCTTGTTTACCTCCCGTCACCATGACCCCGGACTGCAATCGGCTGCGCCAGCTGTAGCGGCCGGTGAGCAGTCCGTAGCGCGTCGGCGTGCAGACGGCGGACCCGCTGTGGGCATCCGTGAAGCGGATCCCCTCCCTTGCGATTCGGTCAATGCCGGGAGTGGGGATCTTCGACTGCGGATTGTAGGAGCTGACGTCCCCATACCCTTGGTCGTCGGCCATGATGAAGATGATGTTCGGCTTTTCAACGCTCCTGGGCGTGAGTGAGTTGTCCGCGTAGGTAACGCCATGCGATATGACCGCCATCATGACGGTCATCACCATGCCGATCAGAATTGGTCGCTGTGTTGTCATCTTGTTCCTGCCAATTCCGAAAAGAGTGTCTCCAGCTCGAGCGTGTCATCCAATTCCTTCTGCAACTCCCGCAGCTTTGCGAAGAGTGACTTCTTGCGGTCCGCCATCGCCGGTTCGGCGGATAGGTCCTTGAGTTCTAGCGGGTCTTCGGCAACGTGGTAAAGCTTTGCCACGGTGGCCTTGGGATAAAGGATCAGCTTCCAGCCGTCATGAATCACGGCTCGCTGCAAATCGAGATAGGCCGCGTACACCGCGTCGAGGCCCTCGCTTTCACCAGCGAGTTGCGGACGGACACTGTCGAACTCCACGCCGCTTCGGTCAGCACCGGCGAGATCGAGAGCCGTGGCCATGGCGCTCTGGAGGTAAATGGGATCGTCGACCTTTGCTCCCGCCATCACGCCGGGGCCGCTGACGACGAAAGGCACGCGCAGGCTATGGTCATACATGTTCTGTTTCCCCATTAGCCCGTGATGGCCAACCGCAAGCCCATGGTCGGAGGTGAAGAAGATCCAGGTGCGCTCCGCCTCGCCAGACGTCTCAAGAGCGTCAAGGATGCGGCCGACCTGCTCATCCATGTGAGTGATGATCGCGTAATACTCCTGGCGGTTGACCTTCAAGGCGTGCTCGTCCCGGGGAAAGGGCGCGAGCCTCTCGTCGCGGAGATTCGGGCCGCAGCCGATTGAGTCCTTGTGGGGATACTCGGGGAGAAAACTAGCGGGAACCTCAACACGCTCGAGCGGGTAGCGATCCACATACTCCTGCGGCGACTGGCGTGGGTCGTGAGGCGCGTTGAAGGCAATGTACAGGAAGAACGGCTGCTCCAATTTCGCCGCGCTACTGAGGAATCCGACGGCATCGTCCCCCACCACTTCGCTCCAGTGTTTGCCGCCCTTCCAAAAGCCGCCGAACTTCGGATCGCTCGGGCTCCATGGGTCGGGCTTGCCGGAGATGGGGCGGTTGTAACCTTCGGGCGCAGCGTCGGGCATGCCTCCGCGAACGTTAGCGGTGTGGTCGAAGCATTTCGCCGCATCGGTATTGATGTGCCACTTTCCCGTGAAGTAGGTCTGGTAGCCCGCCGAGGCCATTCGCTGCGGCCAGAGCCGTTCCGCCTCACGCTCCGCGTGGGTAGAGTCGTAAGCCGCCTTGGCCCGCCAAAGCGTGCGTCCCGTGATCAGCATGGCGCGGCTAGCGACGCAGACCGCCCCACTCCATGAGCCCATGTTGTAGGCATGGGTGAACGCCGTGCCGCTCATTGCGAGCCGGTCGAGATTCGGCGTGTCGATGTCGGTATGCCCCAGCGCTCGTATCGTATCGTAGCTCTGATCGTCGGTGATGATGAAGAGGATGTTGGGTTTTTCGGCAGCGTACGTGCGACCGCCAATGCCCAAGGTGAGTGCGATGGCGATCAGGAAGTGCATGGCATTGGGTTTCATCGTGGTGTGCCATTGGTTGGTGTGGTCTGCTGCCGGATGATTACCCCCGGCTAGCGGTAATCCGCGCCGGAGAGACTGTTCAGGACGGATTCCTGCCACTCGCGGAGTGTGGCTTGGAGTTTTTTCGCGAGTTCCTGCTTTTCATCGAAGAGGTTGTTCTTTTCTGCCGGATCGTTTGCGAGATCGAACAATTCGATCCCCTCCTCGCCGTCCTGCCGCTCTTGAACGACGAGCTTGTGATTGCCATCGATGAGGGAACGCGCGCCGCGGTAGTCGACGTCGGTGATGGTGGGATGGTGGAAATTCCTGAACTGGCGGGTGGCTATGCCAGCCATCAACTTAGCAAGCGGCGTGGTGCCTCGCTGCAGTTCGGGATCGATGTAAGGTTCCGGTTTCGATGCGAGGAGACGCTTGACGTCGAAAATCCAGCTCGCGATGGGCGCTGGGCGCACCGTCATCGTGCCGTCTAGTACGCCTGAGAGGTCGATGCCATCGAGCGGGCGGTCCGGAAGCGGCTGTCCGGAAAGGGCGGCGATGGTGGGAAGCAGGTCGCTGGTCGTGGCGCGAAAATTGGTGGCGTAGGCTTTCTGAATCCGCTCGGGCCACTCGAGCACAGCGGGTACGAGTGTGCCGCCCTCGTAAATCTCGCCTTTCGCGCCGCGATGGTGGATTCGTAGCGCACTTTCCTGCGAGGTGCCGTTGTCGCTGCAGTAAAAAAGCAGCGTGTGGTCGCGGGTGCCGGATTCCGTTAGGTGCTCACGCAGTTTGCCGATGGCGCGATCCATGGCGGTGATTTCGGCGTAACGCTCACGCAGCACTTCGCCCTGCGGACGGCGGGTCGGGTTGCCGGTTTCGTTGGAGGTGAGTCCCACCATCCTGGTGTATTTCGCGGGTAGGTCGTCGTAGAGCGCAAGATCACTCGGCAGGCCGCTGTAGGGTTCGTGCGGCGAACCGAACCAGATGACGAGGAAGGCTGGCCTACTTGCCGCGCGGGCGCGTCCGATGGCGGCGACAGCCTCGCGGATGAGGATCTCCGAACTTTCGCCTTCGAACACTTCGGGCGGGCCGCCATTGCGCGAGAATGGCGGGTTCAATTCGAAGAAATTGTCGTGCGAAAGCCATTCGTGGAAGCCCATCGCACCGGGATTGACCGGCGACCCCGCCTTCACCGCGCCGACATGCCATTTGCCCAAGTGCGCGCAGTGATACCCGGCTCCGGCAAGCAGGTGCGCGAGGGTGGTCTCCTCGGGGCGGAGCGACCAGCCGGGCGCAAAGACGCCGATGCGATTCGGATGCCTGCCAGTCAGGAAGCTCGCTCGCGTCGGCGAGCAGCTTGGATGCGCTGCGTAGAACCGCGAAAACTTCAGGCCGGTGGCCGCCATCTCGTCGAGCACGGGAGTTTTCACATGCGGATGGCCGTTGTAGCCGGTCTCCTCCCACCCATGGTCGTCGCTCATCATGAGGATGATGTCGGGCTGCGCCGAAAGTGAAGGGACCGCGGCGATTGAGATGGTGGTGAACGTCAGGACAAGCCCGAAACAGACGGCCAAAGGTTTTCTCGATGTGTTTTTCATGTTCATTGCAGATGCCATGGGTCGTTCGTGAGCGACAGGTCGTCGGTGCGGGATGCGTGCGAGCCGAAACGTCCACCGGAAAACGGCGAGTCAGGGCAGGGGTTCGACAATCCAAACGGCGCCCTCGCCTGCGCTATCTTTGCGACGCGTGTCTGCAAAGTCGGCGACGTAGAGGCGGTCGTTTTGGTTGTCGATGACCAGATCGAGTGGGGCTCCGAACCTGAGCGGGGCACCGACTTCATCGCGAAGCGGTTCCTCACCGATGACACGGGTGCCGTCCGCGCTGAACGCGAAGGTATGGACGGTCCGGGCGCTCGTGTAGAATCCGATCAGGAGTCGACCACGCAGCGGTCCGCTGCCAAGCCACTCGGCACATCCATTGGCGCTCTGGCCGCCGATGGGAACGAGGTTGTGAATCAACAGTGACGGATCGAAGCGGGGCTCGGGCTGCGTGCCGACGGGCAGCGCGGTGATCTCCCAGGGGTCTTGATTCGGCGTCGGATTTCCTCCCATCAGCACCCACTCGTTCCGCGAGGGGTTGGGATGACCGTAGTAACCACCCTGGACGATGCGAATGAGCGGTTCGTCAGCCCGCACGTTGACGGCGGGGAGCTTGCGGGCTCGGTTCTCCGGCGACCACTCGGCAGTGTCGTTCTGGTTCACGCCGGCGTAGAGGTTTCCGTTGCTGTGCCAGCAAAGATCGTAAGCCTCGCGGATCCCAGTGGCGAAAATCTTCACGGGGGCATCTGCGGCGCGCCAGTCGTATCGGTTGGGCAAGTCGGTGTCGACGTGGATTGGCGTGAAGTCGGGCGCACGCACCGCGGCGCTGAGCACCGCGGCGCTGAGAGGGGTCTCCCGGGCGTCTTTTTTATCGCCCCCAAGCATCGTGATCGCGCCACAGAATAGGTACAGGCGTCCGTCGGGGCCGAACGTGAGACCGCTGACCGCGTGATCGCCCACGGGCAGCCCCGTGATCAGGTTTTGGACGTGTGGCAGCTCTCCTTCGTTGTCCGGCAGGGTCAGCCGAACGATCCGGGCGGTGAAGCGCAGCTCACAGACAGAGGCCCCCGCGTTGTCATCCAGAGCGACCCAAAGCTGGCGATTGTTTTTGGCTTCCGGATCGAAGCAGATGGAGGTGATGCGGGTTTGTGGCGGGTGCCAGAGGGTCTCCATCGCTGCGACGGGGCGGCCGGTTTTTGGATCCAGCCTCCAGCGCACGAGTTCTCCCTCCCAAGTGGCGGCATAGAGTGCACCGTCGGGACCGAGGCCCAGCGAGGTGATACCCTCAGCGCCGCCGATTTTTGTTTTTTTGAAGGGCGGAAGGCTGCGTTCGCCCTTTTCCGCGGCCTCACCAGTGCGGAACGTCGAGGAGAAGGGTGTGACCGACTCACCGCCGGCGGATTTGAGGCTGCTCGTGATCTCCACGCGATAGTCGGTCTGCGGCGCAAATGGCGCTTCGGGGGAGATCGTGATCACGCCACCCAGGTCGCTGGTGATCCGCGCAGGAATACGTTTCTTGCCTTGCCAAAGCCGGACTGAATTCGTGCCGACGGTGCTGGGATCGAACCGGCCCGAGAGATGCGCTTGGATCGCTGTTTCTGTCGAGACACCTTCGGCCTTGTCGGCCGGTGTGATGTCGACGATTTGGTAGTCTGCGAGAACGCGAGTGCCGAGGATCAACCCAAGCAAGAGCTGTACGGCGATTTTCATTGGGCTGCCAAGAAGAGATGGAGAGGTGGTCGGGTGCGGCCGGCCTCGGATTAGATATAGCGGCGGAACATTTCCACACCGCGGAGCAAGTTTTCTTTGAGTGGCTGTTTCGGTTCAGCGTGGGCCATTTCGAGCAGCAGATAGCCGCGGTAGCCCTCGCCGAGCAGGTGGGCAAGAAACGTATGGAAATCGGTGACGCCCTGACCATAGGGCACAACGGCATGGCCCTGTCCAAAATTCGCGTTGTCTTTGAGATCGACATGCAAGGTGCGGCTGTGGAACCGCTTCACCACCTCCGCGAGCTCCACCCCCGCACCGAGGAAGTGCGCGGTGTCGAGACACAGGCCGACATTGGGCGAGTCGACGGCGGCGAAGATGGCATCGTAGTCGTCGACGTTTTCGAGAACGTTGTTGGCATGGTTTTCAACGAGGACTAGCGTGCCGAGATCTTCGGCAGCGGGGGCGAGCTCCTTGAGGCAGTTGATGACGGCATCCAAAGCTTTTCGGTCGGAGCGTTTGCCCCCAGTGAACTTGACCCGTCGGCAGCCGAGACGCCGTGCGGCTTCAAGACACCAGAGTTTGTGGGACACGTCGGCGGCCTTGCCATCGCCAAACGCGGACGCCTGCACACAGACGGGCGTGAGTCCCCGCTCCTCGCAGCGACGTTGGATGCTATCCAGGCCGCGCGGGGTGAGGTTGCGCGGATACCATGTGTTGAACTCCACATGCGTCACGCCGAGTTCTGGGATGAGATCGAAGGCGGGCGCAAAATCGTGGTCGCCAAAGCCATCGCAGCAAATCGTGGCGATGGCAAGACGGATGAAGTCTGGCTCGTCGAGGTTCTTGGGCGCGGCGCCTTGCGATAGCGGCGATGGCAACGCGGAAGCGGCCGCAGCGACGGTCGAAGCTTGGAGGAAATGGCGGCGTTTCATGTTGATGCCCGCGTCAACGTACATCGCGCCCAATCCTGTTCATGGCGTTTCCGGAGGATGGTTGGCCTTCTTTGATTTTTACTTCATCAAGCCTCACTGCGGTGGGCCAGTAGCAGTCCGAGGTTGACGCGGCTAGCAGCGATGAACGTGAACTGGGGCTTGGAAAAGCCCAACCGCACCACCGAGGCTTCCGCTTCGGCCAGCGTTCGCATGCGACCTCCGCTGGTGGCAACGTGCAGACGCAGGGCTTCGATCGTTTCCGCGAGCCGGGGCTTGGTGGGTCCGCGAAAGAGATCAATGATCACTAGTCGACCACCCGGCGCCAAGCTTTCGTGGGCGACCCTCAAGAGGCGATCGCCGCTCTCGGCCGGAACCACACCCAGCCGCTGTGCGATCACCACCAAATCAAAACCGGCAACCGGTAGCTCGGTCGATTCGGGCACACCTGCGAGCGTTTGAAACCGATCTCCCAATCCGATCGAATCGGCCGTGCGCCGCGCCGCAACAAGCGACGGCTCCTGATCGACGGCCAAAACTGTGGCTCGAGGGTCGCGATACGCGAGCGCACAACTCCACACCGCGCTGCCGCACCCCAGGTCGAGAATCCGCAGCGGTCGTCGTTGGCTCCGCGAGCCGTTGGGGATGCCGAGGTCGTCGGCGCTCGCGACGTCATCGGGTTCTCCACCCACGTCGAGCATTTCAGCAACCTGCATCGCCGCAGGCGTGTGGATCCACTGCGTCGCGGCGATCGCATCGAGATACGCCTCATCGCGGGTTTCCCGCTGGCCACCGGTGAGTCGGCGGGAAAGCCCGGCCCAAAGCGAGTCGCCGAGGTCGCCGTCGTGTTGGCAGAGCAATTGCATCACGGGTGATAACGCGTGGTCGTCGCCATATCGCTCGACCACGTTCATCGAGATCAAGCAATCGAGCATCAAACCGATCGCTTCGCCATCGAGGCCGAGCGACTCCCGCAACTGCTCGATTGTTCGTTGACCGGCTCGCAATTCGTCGAGCAGTCCCACCTCACGGGCTGCGCGGATCACGTGACCGGCGGCGTTGATCTGCATCAACTCCTGGTAGCGGTCGAGCGTGCGGTCTTGGCTGCCCATGGCTTACGCTTCCGTTCCCACCATCTGGTGGCCCAATGCACGGGCAACCAATCGGCACCGATGCATCATCGCGGAAAAGGCATCGAAATCGAGCGATTGATAGCCGTCGCTCGAGGCATTCTGAGGGTCTGGGTGCACCTCCACAATCAAGCCGTCGGCGCCGGCGGCGATGGCCGCGACCGCCATATCGGGAACAAGGTAGGTGTGGCCGGTACCATGACTCGGATCGATGATTACCGGAAGGTGCGTTTTCCGATGCAAGTAGGGAACGCTGGCCAAAGGGAGGGTGAATCGCGTGTGAGATTCAAATGTACGAATGCCGCGTTCACAAAGCATCACCTTGTGATTGCCCTCGTTGAGGATGTATTCCGCCGCAAGCAGGAACTCGTCCATCGTCGCCGACGGTCCACGCTTAAGAAGGACTGGGCAATCGGTGCCGCCAACCGCTTCGAGTAAGCGGTAGTTCTGCATGTTTCTCGCGCCCACCTGAAGGATGTCGCTATAGCGAGCCACCAATTCAACATCCTCGCTGCTGACCACCTCCGTGACGACCGCCAATCCGGTCTCATCTCTGGCGGCCGCGAGCATTTGCAACCCCGCCTCCTTGAGGCCCTGAAAACTGTAGGGGCTGGTTCTCGGTTTGAAGGCGCCTCCGCGTAGCGCCGTCGCTCCGGCAGCCTTGACGGCCTTGGCCGATTCGATGATCTGCGTCTCGTTCTCGACACTACAAGGTCCGGCAATCACGCCGACGTGTCCGGCCCCAGCGGTAAAAGATCCGATCGTGATTCGGGTCGGTTCGGGTCGGACCTCGCGGCTGGCCATCTTGTACGGTGCGAGCACGGGCATAACCGAGGAAACGCCGTCGCAAACTTCGAGCGTCTCCTTGGTCCGCTCATGTTCGGCACCAATGACCGCGATCACCGTCCGCTCGGTACCGACAATCACGTTGGTGCGCAGCCCCAGATCGTTGACTCGCTTCACAGCGGCATCGATCTGAGACTGAGTCGCCCCGGGTTCCATCACGACAATCATCAACGCACCTAACGAGATTGAATGAGTTCAAAAAGGCAAAATAAGCCTCTTTGGGAGACACAAGTTGGCATGGAATGGTTCCCTTGAGAAGGCGGGATCGCGCACCCGTGATCGCGTCGGTCACCCTGCAAAGCGAAGCGATCGATGCGGATCTTTGACCGCGGATGTGTCGAGCGGTTATTCTACTTCGTCATCAAAAACGCACGAAGTGCGATCACTCTACCCCGAAAGTAGGCATCGTCGATCGATGCCCCCACCGTTTCGTTCTCTGCACCGAGATCACCATGAACCTTTTTCGCCGGCTTGGCTTGCCGATTACCATCCTCTGCGGCCTGCCTCTTTTGTTGGGCGTCGTTCCTGTCTCCGCCGACTGGCCTCGTTTCCACGGGCCCGATGGACAGGGACGCGTGGATGGCTCTTTACCCGATCAGTGGACCAATGAGGATTACGCCTGGCGGTATCCGCTGGGTAGCCGCGATGTCGGGTCGATCGCCATCGCCGACGGCAAAGCGTATCTGCTGGCCTCGCAAACATCACCGCTGCAACTCGCTCTCCACAGCGTCAATATCGAAACCGGAAAAGCGAATTGGAAAAAGACGTTTCCGATAAGTGATTTTCGCCGCCATGCGCGGAACTCCTATGCCGCGAGCACACCGACGGTGGCAGAGGGTCTGATCTACATCTCTTACGCTGACCCGAATCACACCTGGTTGCGATGCTTCAACACCGAGGGTGACGAGGTTTGGTCGAGAGACTTCGGCAGTTTTGTCGGCCAACATGGGTTTGGGACATCGCCAAGCGTGGTCGACGGATTGGTGATCTTGCTGAACTCGCAGGATGCCGTGGAGCTCCCGGCCGGTACCCCTCCCGGCCCGGAGGAGTTGATCGCCGTCGACGCGAAGACCGGTGAAACGGTTTGGACGACTTCGTTGCAACCGACGCGCGTCTGCTACGGAGTATCGGCCGTCTATCGGCCCGAGACCGGACCGACGCAAATCATCAATGCGAGCACCGGAAGCGGTCTGTTCGGCGTCGACGCGAAGAGCGGCGAAAAACTATGGCAACTCGACGCCTTCGACAAGCGCGTCGTGATGACACCGCTGGTGATCGGCGATCTTGCGATCAGCAGTTGCGGCAGCGGCGCTGGCGGCAACTACCTCGCGGCGGTCAGAATCCCTGCGACCAAGCAGCAGGAGCCGACGCTCGCCTACAAGATCGATCGCGCGGCACCCTACGTTCCGACACCCGCTGTTGACGGCGACGTGATGATGATGGTTTCGGACAATGGCCTGGCATCAAGGGTCCGAGCAAGCGATGGAGAGCCCATCTGGACGAACGCGAGAATCGGGGGCAACTTTGGGGCATCGCCGGTGATCATCGGCGACAAGGTGCTGTTGGTCTCGCTCAATGGCGTCGCCACGATCATCGCCAACAGCGACACTTTCGAGAAACTCGGTGAGGTCGATTTGGGCGCCCCGGTCGGCGGGTCGCCCGCATTTAGCCGCGGGAAATTGCTGATCCGCGTCGGCGATGAACTTCGCTGTCTCGCGCTCGACGGACAATCCTAGCGGGATTCGTTGGAGCCGGTGAGATGCGACTCACGAGACGATTTCAGGGACGAGTCCCGCCCAGCGGGCGATCGCCGCGAGATCGACCCGACGGCGGTCAATGCTCGGCTCGAGCGCCGTTTGCAGATGCCGGCGCAGCTCCTCGCTCACGTCCAATCCGGGCCAGAGCTCCTCGGGGAGGCGATGCTTGAGCGTGTAGAGTTCCTGGACGTCGCTGCCGTTGAACAACATTTCGCCCGTCAGTAGCTCGATCCCCAGACATCCCAGTGCGTACCAATCGCAGTGCTCGGCCACGTCGGTCCCACGAAACTGCTCGGGCGGCATGTAGGGTGGAGTCCCCGCGACACGGTCGTCACAGCCGTCTGATTGGATCAGCCGTCCCAGTCCAAAATCGGTGATCGAGACGTGCCCTCGATGATCGACCAGAATGTTCGCTGGCTTGAGGTCGAGATGCAACGCCCCGTGACCGTGGGCGTACGCGAGTCCGCTGGCAATTTGACCCAGCACCTTGCGAACGATCGGCTCGGGTAGCGGTCCCTTTTCGATGATTACCCGCTTGAGGTCCCCACCGTCGCATAGGTCCAGAATCAGAAACCGCGTTCGATAGGCGAGGAAGTGCCCATGAAGCCTCATCACGTGGGGATGGCTGAGGCCGGCCAGCAACTCCGCCTCGAGATTGAATCGATCTTGGGCGCGCGAATCGGCGATGAATCGGTGCCGTAGCATCTTGAGCGCGCGACGGTCTCCCTCAGCAACGCTCTCGGCTTCGTAGACCACCCCCATCGCGCCACGGTTAATGCAGCGGATCAATCGAAAACCGCCCAATTCTTTTCCGCAAAGCGCATCGTGCGATCGCTGGCCCAAACGATCGCTCACCAATTGGCTGAGCGCGATTTCCAACTCGGGAAACTCCGCCCTCAACCTTTCGAACGCCTCAACGGGCAGCACCAGTGCCTCGGTGGGCGAGATGGCAATGACGTCAGCCGTGCAACGCTGGCCGATCAACAACGACATCTCCCCGAGAATCGACCCGGGACCATCGAAGTCGATCCGCCGCTGCTGTGGACCAGCGGTGTCGATTACCTCGACCCGTCCGCAAGTGAGAAGGTGCAACCCCGTCGCCGGCTGCCCTTGTCGAAGCAGATGTTCGCCCCTCTGAAAAGTCCTTCGCCGAAGGGCCGATGCGAGAGCGTTCTTCGCTTCGGCTCCCAAGCGACCGAGCGTGCCGCACGTGAAAACCGCCTCCCAAGTCGGTTCGTCCGCTGGCGAAGGGGCGCGGAGGACCCCAACCGACTCACAAACGACATCGGGGCGTACGAACCAATCCACATTCGTCGACGATAAGTCGGAAGTCTCTGCATTGGCGCTGCGAAGCTGTTGGTGGCGGAGCGTCAAGTGGTGGGCGAGTCGAGGACGCAGTTCGGGATCGACACGGATCAACCAATCGTCGAAATCGTAGGTGCTGTCATCAGGCCCACCGACATCCCCCGCCAGATAGGCTCGCTCGAACGCCTTGCCGATCGCTTCGATCTCGGCTAGCCGGGTCGATTCATCATTGACGCTTGAATCACGATTCATGGGCGCGAGGGATCAGGGGTCGTAGGATGCTGTCGAGCAAACTCGGCACAAAACTTCTCTGCCTCACTCGACGGCTCGCGGACGACCGGGTGCAGTCATTGGCGTTTCGCAGAGGGTACATGATAACCACCCGCTCGACGGTAACCAGCAGCCTAACAGAAATCAGACGTGACTCGGTTTGAAAAGGGGTCTGACCCTCTCCAAACCACTGGTATCTACACAAGTCGGTAAGCCGACTTTACCCTCCCTCGGGAGGGTCGGAAACGAGCGTGCGAGTTTCCGGGGAGGGGCGCGCCGGCAAGATAGCGAAGCGTTCACTAACCCCCCAACCCCGCCCCGAAGCCTCGTTCCTCGACTTCGACCCTCCCCAGGGAGGGTAATGAAGCTTGTGTAGATACAAATGCTCCAAACACGCCTTTCATGTCAGCATTTCACGTGTTTTCCAAAGGGTCAGACCCCTTTTCAAACCGGGCTAAGGGTTCGATTCAGGAGACGCCGACACCGTGTCTCGCAGGTGCGACATCACCAGGGCAATGTCCGCCGGCGTGATCCCGCTGATCCGCTGCGCCTGCGCGAGCGTCAGGGGTCGGATTTCACTCAGTTTCTGTTTCGCTTCATTGCGCAGCGGCTTGATGGCGAGGTAATCGAAGTGCGGCGGGATGCGTTTGTCCCCCGAACGCTTCTGACGAATCACTTCGTCCTGTTGGCGTCCCACGTAACCCGCGTACTTGATGTCATAGACAACCTGCTGGGCCGCATCCGCTGGAATCGTTCCGAGTTGCGGTACACGTGCGACCATCTCATCCCAAAGTACCTCGGGGCGGCGAAGATAAACGTCGCCGCGAACTCCCTCGATTCGACTTTCCGCGAGCAGTTGCCCCGCCCGCGCCATCTCCAACGTTTTGGCCTGCAGGCGACCGTGGCGGTGCGCGTCGACTAACCCGATCTGGTGGGCCTGCGGGGTCAGCCGGCGGTCGGCATTGTCCTGCCGAAGCAACAGCCGGTACTCTGCCCGACTGGTAAACATTCGGTACGGTTCATCCGTCCCACAGGTCACCAGGTCATCGAGCAAAACACCGATATAGGCCTCCTCGCGACCGGGGACGAAAGGGGACGCTCCACGCATTCGCAGCGCCGCGTTAGCGCCGGCGATCAATCCTTGGCCGCCCGCCTCCTCGTAGCCAGTCGTCCCGTTGATCTGTCCAGCGAAGAAGAGTCCCGCGACCGACTTGCTTTCCAAATGGGGCCAGAGCTGAGTCGGCGGACAAAAATCATATTCGACGGCGTATCCGTAACGCATGATCGCGGCCCGCTCGAGCCCCGGGATCCAGCGAATGATTTGGTCTTGAACGTCCCGCGGTAGGCTGGTCGAGATCCCGTTGACGTAAACCTCCTCCGTGCTGCGACCCTCGGGTTCGAGGAACAATTGGTGTTGAGATTTGTCCGCGAACCGAACGACCTTATCCTCGATCGATGGACAGTACCGCGGTCCGCGGCTGCTGATCTGGCCGCTGTACATCGGCGCGCGATGGAGGTTCGATCGAATCAGTTCGTGGACCCGCTCGTTGGTGTAGGTGATGTAGCACGGCATCTGCTCGACGGCCAAACGATCGGTCAGGAACGAGAAAGGTTGGGGATCGTCGTCTCCGGGTTGCAATTGGGTCGCCGAAAAATCGATCGTCCGAGCGTTCAGACGAGCCGGGGTTCCGGTCTTGAAGCGATCGATCACGAATCCCAAGCGTTGGAGCGCGCCGCTGATACCGGCGGTGGTGCCCTCACCCGCGCGTCCTCCTGCGACTTGGGCCGCGCCGGTGTGCATGATCGCTTGGAGGAACGTCCCGGTGGTCAGCACGACCGCGCTGGCAAGGTAAATCGCGTCCCCACGAACCCGCACACCGATGATCCGTGTCTGACCACCCTGTGACTCAGTGAGCAGGTCCTCGACGGTTTCTTGCCGCGTGTCGATTCCGTCATACTGCTCGATCGCGTGCTTGATAAACATTTGGTAGCCCCGTTTATCCGCTTGGGCTCGCGGGCTGTGCATAGCCGGTCCCTTTCGCCGATTCAGCAGCCGGAACTGGATCCCCGTCGAATCGATCGCTTGGCCCATCAATCCACCCAACGCATCGATCTCACGAACGATCTGCCCCTTGGCGACTCCACCGATCGCTGGGTTGCAGCTCATCTGGCCGATCGTGTCGAGATTGGTGGTCAACAGCGCGACGCTGGCGCCCAGCCGGGCCGCCGCCGCGGCCGCCTCGGTCCCGGCGTGACCGGCGCCGATGACCACGACGTCATATCGATATTCACACGCGTTCATTTTTCACTTCATTATCCAGACACCGCGGTGGGGCTAGAAAAATTCGTTCAAGCCACCCAGTCGCGACAACCGATTAAACCGGAAAGGTGTCGATCCGTCGCCACCCATTTTGTCGTTTCCTGACACTTCACACCGACCCGTCGCCGGGGACCTGCCAATGGAGGTGGGACAGGCGCGGCATACTCGACACCCGGAACAGCCCCGCAATCATGCGATATTGCCGAGGAACGAGCAGTCGGATCGGTTTGCAACGGCTGATGGTCGCCGCCCTGATCGTGGTAGCGGCGCCTTGCCCAGGAGAATCGCCGACCGGACCCACGCAGCGTCCCTCGGCACCTACACCGCAACCGGTCTACCTCAACCTCAACCGCTTTGAAATCCCGTTCAGTGTCGATGCCACGGGGCAGGTGCCGGTCGAGGTGCAATTGTACGTCTCACGCGACCTGGGCAAATTCTGGAATCTTCATGCCAGCCAGCCGACCGTCGCACGGCAATTTCCGTTCGAGAGTGCCGGCGACGGAGAATATTGGTTCGCCACACGAACGCTCGACGCAAGCGGTAAGGCGAGCCAGGCGGTGGCGCTGTCACCTCAGCTGATCGTCCGAATCGATTCGACCAACCCAATCATGGAGATCGACGCCAACTGGACGGGCGACGGCGATATTCTGGTGGAACTCGCCTACGAAGATGCTTCGCCGCAGGTCGACTCCGTCCGCATCGAGGCGATGACCGATCTCGACCACCAATGGAAGCCCGTACTGGGTAAGGTGGAAGCGATTGGCGATCATACCTTCAATGTGAGGGCCCCCTTCGCTCCGCCGGAGGCGGCAAGGGTGATTTCGTTTCGCGGGATCGGCAAAGACCTCGCCGGGAACCAGTCGATCGTGACCCGACAACTGGAACGTCCCAGGACAGCAACCAAGCCGATTCAGTTCGCTTCGGGGCGACACGCGTTGCC